>NZ_JBRILQ010000027.1:0-63995 GCF_052977045.1 Shewanella sp. 125m-7 | reverse complement strand
CAAGATGCTAGAAAAGATGCCGACAAGTATGACCGCGAAGCGCGTAAAGCTGCCGACAAGGATATGAAGGCTGCCAAAAAAGATGCGCAAGATGCTAGAAAAGATGCCGACAAGTATGACCGCGAAGCGCGTAAAGCTGCCGACAAGGATATGAAGGCTGCCAAGAAGGATGCGCAAGATGCTAGAAAAGATGCCGACAAGTATGACCGCGAAGCGCGTAAAGCAGCTGACAAGGATATGAACGAAGCTAAGCGAGATGCGCAAGATGCTAGAAAAGATGCCGACAAGTATGACCGCGAAGCACGTAAAAAAGCCGACGAACTTAAACGCGAAGTTGAAAAAAAACCAATCCCAGAATAGAGGCAGAGCAAAGGTATGTTTATGCCGATAGGCTGGCAACCTATAAAATAGAACAAATAATAAAGCCAGCAATTGATTGCTGGCTTTCTAGGCTTAACTCTCGTTTTTTTCTAGCTAAGCTTCTGTAAGAAGGCTAAAAGTAGCTGCTTGCCGTCTCTACTCGATAAAAGGTATCCATGATAGGTTGAATCACCTTGTTTGCGGCCTTTATATTACGGCGTTCATACCGCAGGCTAAAGCCGTAAACGGTCGACATGATTGCCCCAAGAACAGATGCACAGATAAGGTACTCGCTACTATAATAGGCCGCGGTAACCGTCAACCCCAGTAGTAGTGCCACCACCAATTTGGCGCTAAAGCAGGTCTTGTCATCGTTGACCACAGGCTGTGGCATCCGCGCAGGGCTCTTACGAGGGGGCGCAGCCTTTATCGGTTCCGCCGTTGGGGCTTGGCTACTGGCGCAACTTAGTTGCTCGCATACTATTTCACTTGCTGACTCAGTAGTGGTTTCGGCTTTAACGTCTATGCTATTAATGCTATCAACGACTATGGCATTAAGAGTGACGATCGGTTCTTGCTGTGCTTGTTGAGACTGACCACAGTGAAAGCAGTACTTGGCATGATTGTGCACTTGGCTTTCGCAGCAATATTGATAGCAGCTATCACTCATAAGCCATATGTAGGCTTGCATTGCTAAGATTGATTGTTTTCAAATTAACTCTGAAATATGTGAAGTTAATCACTCATGGTTAAGGGGCTCGTAGCCTACAATATCGCCATCTCGTAATGTCATATCATAATCAATAAGTCGTCATCGGCAGAAAGCATATTTCTGGCGATTAAGTGCGTGCGTTTTTTACAAAAAAATTAGCGCGATACACTTTATACCTACTGTTTGGGGCGCAGATTCGCTGAGTTAAAGATGGAAACAATCTATTCATGAGTACCGCAAGCAACAAACCCAATTCTGTTGGTAACGACAACCTTGACGCAGCCGCAGTTAATGCCGCGCAGGTGCCAGCTAAAGGCGGGTTGCTAGAACGTTTTTTTAAACTGTCAGCCCATAACACTACAGTGTCGACTGAGGTCATTGCCGGCATCACCACCTTTATGACCATGGTGTATATCGTGTTTGTGAACCCACAAATTCTATCGGCTGCAGGAATGGATCCAAGCGCGGTATTTGTGGTGACCTGTATGATCAGTGCTATTGGCTGTATTGGTATGGGCTTGATAGCTAACTTACCAATAGCATTGGCACCAGCCATGGGCTTGAATGCATTTTTTGCCTTCTCTGTGGTTGTGGGGATGGGCGTAAGCTGGCAAATCGGTATGGGCACCATTTTTTGGGGCGCGGTCTGTTTTGCCATAGTGTCGCTACTTGGGATCCGTTCGTGGATTTTAACCAATATTCCAAAATGTTTACGTATTGGTATTCCTAGCGGTATTGGTTTGCTGATAGCCATGGTTGGTTTTACTAATGCCGGCATCGTCGTGGCAAGTCCTGCAACTATGATTACCGTTGGTGACTTAAGCTCACTGCAATGTGTACTCGGCGCGTTAGGCTTCTTTATTATTGTGATTTTGGCTTCACGTGGTATTCATTCTGCTGTGCTGGTTTCGATTGCGGTTGTAACGACTATCGCAGCGTTAATGGGCGATATTGAGTACACTGGCATCGTGTCTATGCCGCCAAGTATTGCTAATACCTTTGGTCAGCTCGATCTCGCTGGATCACTTGATGTGGCGCTAATGGGGGTTATTTTCTCATTTGCCTTAGTAAGTCTTTTCGATAGTTCAGGCACCATGATTGGCGTCACTGAAAAGTGCGGGTTCACCGATAAACGCGGTCGTTTCCCGCGGATGAAACAAGCCTTGATCACCGACTCTGCAACCTCTGTTGTTGGCGCTTACATGGGCACATCAACGGTTACTGCATATATTGAAAGTTCGGCAGGTGTGGCTGCTGGTGGCCGTACTGGTTTAACTGCTATTGTCGTCGGATTACTGTTTGTTTTAGTCATTTTCTTCTCGCCACTTGCGGCCATGGTGCCAGGTTATGCGGTTGCTGGCGCACTGGTTTATGTGGGCATTTTAATGTCATCTGAGCTAGCAAAAATTGATGGCAAAGATCTGACTGAATCGGCACCAGCCTTTATTACTGCGGTGATGATGCCATTTACCTTCTCGATTACCGAAGGTGTCGCAGCAGGTTTTATCACTTACTGTGTGTTAAAGCTGGGCACAAATCGCTGGCGTGAAATTCACCCAGGGGTGGCTATCGTTGCACTACTGTTTATTTTCAAATTTGCTTTTGTTGATGGTCATTAATAGCGATCATTAATCGCAGAACACAAGTCGCATATTGATTTGCGATAAGCTAATAAAAAGGCTCAGAAGGAAATCCTTCTGGGCCTTTTTTGTATGACTTGATTTAGACGGCTAAGCCGCTTACTTGTTAATCACCAATTGGCCTTTTACCCACACCTTACGGATGTTCTGACGGCTATTGAGGGTGATGATTTTCTCAAGCTTGTCTTTAGCCGAGTCCATCTCATCGAGGATAAAGATATTGCTGTCAGCAACGGCAGTATCAACCACTAGGGCGTCAAACTCAAACCCTGCTTGGAATAAACCCACTTTAGCATCGATAGCCTGTCCGCCGCCCACCGTTGCCATCCAGTAAGATTCTAAGAAGGAGATCCGTGAACCACTTTCGCCGCGAGTATCGGCTGGCAAGTAGGTCGAGGTGCCATCTTCGCGTACGCGTGAGTGGTTAACCGCATCTAAGCAAGTGTGGAATATCGACGGGATAGGCGCGCCAGCTAAGTCACTACCTAGACCGCACTTAAGTTCGTTATCTAAAATCTCTCGAGTCTGCATTGCCGCATTAGCAAAGTACATGTTCGATAACGGGCAATGGGCAATACTTGCGCCTGTAGCCTTAATCACTTGGTGATCATTTGGGGTTAAAAAGATTGAATGGGCCAAAATGGTTTTGCTGGTCATTAAGCCAAAATCACGATAGATCTCAACATCGGTCTTGCCATACATCTGTTGGCTATAATCCCGTGCCCAGTCGCTCTCAGAGCAGTGAGTCTGCACATGGCATTGGTACTTTTGCACCAAGTCGCCTAAGCCCTGTAGCATGTCGCTGGTGCAACTTGGCACAAAACGCGGGGTGACAACCGGTGATACTAACTGATGCTCGTTGCCTTCAAGGGCCAGTACTTGCTGGATAAAGTCTTCGGTCTCGATAAGGGCATCTTGGGTAGATGCTTCGATATAAAATGGCGGGCATTGGCTGGCTTCATCCATATTGACCTTGCCAACATAGCCACGCTGGCCTTGCTTTACACATTCACGAGCAAGCTCAACTGAGGTGTGTTTATGGATAGTGGCAAAGTAGACGGCGCTGGTGGTGCCGTTGGCAAGCAGTGACTGCACTAATTCTGGATAAATTTTCTTGGCAAAATCCATATCTTCAAATTTGGCTTCAAGCGGGAAAGTATAATCTTGCAGCCAGTCGTACAGTGGCAGATCTAGCCCTTTCCCCGCTTGTGGGAACTGCGGCGCATGCACGTGTAAATCAACCATGCCCGGCATTAGATACTGGGTTGGAGTTAATTCGATGAGTTGCTTTTTACTCGATAATTCGTTGAGCTGTGCTTGATAATTGGCATCTTTTACGGTGAGGACAGATTTAATCGTACCTTGACTATCGACCAACACTAAAGCCTTAGCTGCATACTCAAAATCACCTTTCACAGGACAATGAAAATACTGTCCCAATACACCAAATTTAATCTCTGACATCAGTATGCATCCATCTTATTAATTGTAGGGTTATTGCGGCCGGAGTATTACATGAGCTCACTCAAATTTAATAAAATAAGCGGCGTTTTGTGACCAAGCTAATAGACTAAATAAGCAGCCGCTTAATTTGCAGCCAGTAGCCTATATTGACTGGCGTTAAACCGGCGCAATTGATCCTTTGTTTAAAATAGAACTGCAGTCTTTTAATCATTGGCTATGATCTGTAAAGTACGCCACATAATGTGCTTAGGGCTAATGGGCTCTATAGCTGGGTTAAAGAGATAAGAGTATTAACGATGAGTGACGAGCAAAATGTTATCGATAATCTAGATGACCTAAGACGCTTTTTAGTGTCGGTTGAAACGGGTGGTTTGGGTCTTGAAGGTGTTGCAGGTGTTGGAATGGCAACCAATAATGCCGATGGTCGCCATTTCGTTGCGGTGTTTGATAATAACCATAAGCTTTTACACGCTCGTTGGGTCACCGATGAAGTGTATGAGACGGGCAAAGATATGGTGCGTGACGGCGTAAGAGGCCAACATTAAAGCGCTAGAGGTAAGAGTGAGCACTTACACTATGTGGCTCAATTTGCCCGATAAATGATATTGAGCCCAAGGTTAATCACCTTGGGCTTTTTTATTGTGCTAAACCGCTAAACCGCTAAACCGCTAAACCGCTAAACCGCTAAAGGGAGACGTGAAATTTCAATCCTAGTCGCAGTCTCAAGCAATAATATTGATTATAATCAGTCTATTGTTTTATCTGTCCGACTTAACGAAATAAGGTATTTGCAATGCAAACCGCTGAACAATTTATTCAACATTTAAAACTCGAACAACATGTGGAAGGCGGTTATTTCCGCTCTTCATATCGCTCAGAACAAGCGTTCGACGATACGCGTGCACTGTGGACCAGTATTTACTTTTTGCTGCGTACCGGAGAGGTGTCTAATTTTCATCGCTTAACAGCCGATGAAATGTGGTATTTCCATGCAGGTGAATCTCTCACTATTTACATGATTGATGAGCAAGGTGAGTTGACCACCGCCCAGTTAGGCTTAGATTTAGCAGCGGGTGAGCGGCCACAGTTTTTAGTACCAAAAGGCTGCATCTTTGGCTCGGCGATGAATAAGCCTGGCTTTTCATTAGTGGGTTGCATGGTGTCACCTGGTTTTACCTTTGATGACTTTGAGCTGTTTAGCCAAGAAACCTTACTAGCAGATTACCCTCAGCATCAAGAGATCATTAAGCGTTTAAGCCGCTGTGGCGTTGGAAGTTAGTTATAGCTAGTTAGTTGGTGAGTTCACGCTATTAAGAAAAGGCGCTAGGTAATTACCTAGCGCTTTTTTGTTGCTAAGGCCTTTTGTTATAAAGCGCCTAGCTATAAACAGTCTCGCTGCAAGGGGCGATACAGATAGGCATTACAGTGGTTGTAGGCCTAAATACAGGGCGATAGCACTGGCTATGGTTGCCACTATTGGTAATAGGTTTCGCACTAAACCTTGAGAGAATTTCCCTTGAAAAGCCACATAATCAATGTGTTGCTGTTGTGCTTGATTCAAGTGGCTTGCCGTTTGTTCTAGCTTCGCGGCCAGTTTATTCACTTGCTGTTCATTGCGCTGCGATTGCTCTGACAGTGTTTGAACAGTTTGTTTGAGTGCATCAATCTCTTCAGCTTGCGCTTGCAACTGTAGACTTGTTTGTTGATGTTGCAGTTTTAGCTCGGCCTTTTGTTGGTTGAGTATTTCGATAGCGCTGTCTTGGTAGGCATCTTTTAGCTTTTTAGCTTCACTCTTTTGTTGTAGCTCATTGATTAATTGTTGGCGGTTATCGGCACCTTGGATGATTTGTTGTGAGGTTTTATCTAAATAGGCGATTTTGGCACTTTGCTCTGAATCGAGAATATCTTTAACTTCCACAAAATCATCAAGTTCCATAAGTTTTTGCTCATGGTTTTCTATCTGCTGTGATTGAGCGAGTTGATAGCAGACCTGCTGTTCGATTTTGGTGACGATAGCCAGTGCGGCTTCTTTTTGGTTGCAGTCTAATGTGCGATCGTCTTTGCTCAGTTTTACAATCTTTTCGACTAAGGCTTCATGAAACTCTTTTAGGAAGCCATTTTTAATGTTCTGCACCTTGAGCACTATGGTTAAGATGTTTTGGGTGACTTCTAGACTCGCACCAAGGTTTTCAACCATAGCCGCGAGATCTTTATCGTTGCGGCCTGAAATGCTGCCAAAGGCGTTACTCCAAAATCCTTTGTCATTGATTTGGTTAGCAAGCTTTTGCACATCTTTAGTGGTTTTTAATGCTTGGGTGAGTTTAGTTAAATTGCTTTCAAAATCTTGAAAGAACACTTGATACTCTTGTCTTTCAATAAGCTCTTGTTTGGCTTTTGCTAGTGTCACGCTTTTGCTCCTAAGGAAATACTGTTTAGTCTGTCTTCGATGCTGAAATGTTCGATGGCTTGGTGTTGTTTAAGTTGCTTGGTTTGAGAGGATAAGTCGAGTAACAACTCTTGGGATGAGCGCATGTAATCTTCAAGGCCATTGATCATTATTAACTCTTTTTCTGCATTAATCACCAACTGCTTACAGGCGCTTCTTTGCTGCTCTAGAGATTGATGTTGCATCGGATTGTAGTTAACAATTTTCTCGACAATTTGTGGCACAAAACCCGATAAGTAGTGACTAGAAACACCAAAACCAACTGCGGCTATGGTTGCTGCAATGTAAGGCGCAAATGGCGCGATAGGCGGAATGAGTGCAGTCAACTGTGCCTCAATGATGGGATCGAGCGCATCCCAAATCACTAAACAACCACTGGTGATGATGGTTTCCGATATTTTTTGCACAAGCTCTGCCTTACTCAGAGTCTGTTTACCCTTATACAGCTGCCATGCAGCGTAACCTAGGTCGTAAATATTACGAGCCAATTGGTAGATTTTACGGATAGCACTCGAAAAGGCGTTAACAATAAACTCAAAAATACCTTTTAGCAGTGAACCTGGATTTTTCAGAATATTGGTAATGACAGACCACACTTTGTTGAAGAGGCGTTTTATACGGTCTTTAAGTTTGGTTTTGCCCCCGGAAACAATATCGACAAGTTCATCTTTGAGGGCTTTAATACAAGTTGTTATCAGCGTTTCTAGTACGCTCCAACCGACATTCTCCACAGCGGCTTTAGTTGCACCAGCAGTAAGGCTAGCAGTGCTACCTGAAGCATCTTTCATTTTCTTAGCTTCAATATTTGAGCGAGTTCCTTGTGCGTTCAGTAATTCCTCGCGAGCATTAACCGCTGGTTGTGCTTCTTTAATTAGATGCGCTTCAATCGCCGCGGCGGTTTCTTTTGATTCACAAGAGATAAACTTCACCACACAACCTTCGGTTAGTTGCTCTGAAAGCTTATATTGTTCGCCATTATTGAGCTTTTGACGGTTTTCATTGAGGTGGCCTGCATGCCAGCGACTGCGAATGTTCGCACTATCACCAACATAAACGGGCGTATTGGTTTTATCGAACACGACATAAACCCCTGGCTTCCCCGGCACTTGGTGTAACCCCTCCGCCATACCATCTTTTACAGTAAATTGACCATCGTATTGCATGCTAGATAGTGACGAGATCCCATGAGATAAGCTTTTGCTAATCATCTCTTTCCAATCTACACCTCTATTAGCCACTTCCATGACATCTATTGCTGATGTTGCAGCAAATGTGTCCTCGATTGTTTTTTTTACACTAGGGTGCTTACTGCCAGCTTGTGAGTTATTTTTGTTTCTTACTCCGCCAACCAGCTTACGAGTGACGTTATCTATGGCTTTATCAACAATGGCGTTAGAAAGTGGTGAAAGGCTGTGTGTTTCTTTGGCTGTGGTCGCTGTGTTCACGTAGGCATCCTTGTCAATTTACAGGGCGGGTTTATTTCAGACGATGGCAGCTTATTGAACAAAAGGCGTTAAGCTCTTGCTCAAATAAGCGATGATGCGAAAGTTAACATATAGTGAACTTAGCCACAACAGTGTGAACGAGGGGTAAATGTTTATTTTTAAAGCGTAATACCAGTCGATGACTGGCATTATCTTATTGTGACAGTGTTAAGGCTGCTTTGCTAACACGGCGTCAATGTCTGCGGCGCTATGGCGCTCAGCTAATTGCTCCCACTCCTCACCCCATGAGCGGTTAACGATACGACCCCGTTTAACTGCGTGGCGAACACTGATCTGTTGTGCCCAGCGTTGCAGGTTAGGGTAGCTGGTGACATCTAAAAACTCGGCGGCATCGTATAAGTTGCCAAGCACTAAATTACCGTACCAAGGCCAGATGGCGATATCGGCAATACTGTACTCGTCACCCGCAATATATTCATTGTTAGCAAGTTGCTTATCGAGCACGTCAAGCTGACGCTTTGCTTCCATAGTGAAGCGGTTGATGGGGTACTCGAACTTTTCTGGTGCATAGGCATAGAAATGGCCGAAGCCGCCACCAAGGTAGGGTGCGGAACCTTGTAACCAAAATAGCCAGTTCATCACTTCGGTTTTAGCGGCAATTTCTTTTGGCTGCAAGTGACCAAACTTTTCAGCTAAATAAAGCAAGATATTACCGGATTCAAAGACTCGGATTGGCTCGGCTTCTGAGGTATCAAGCAACGCGGGGATTTTCGAGTTTGGATTAATTTCGACAAAGCCTGAGCCGAACTGTTCACCTTCACCAATATTGATCGGATAGGCATCATATTCAGCCTCTTTTATGCCTTTAGCGAGCAACTCTTCCAGCATAATCGTGACTTTTTGGCCATTAGGTGTCGCCAGCGAATGCAGCTGTAGCGGATGATTACCTTTGGCTAATACGTGTTTATGTCTTGGACCAGAGTCTGGACGATTGATGCTGGCCCACTCGCCACCATTTTCATTATCCATGATCCAAACTTTTGCGGGAGTGTATTGGTTTTTCATGTTATGTCCTATGGGAATCCGCCCAGTCAATGGTGTTGTTATAAGCGACTTTGATGGCTTTGGGTTAACAGTATAGATATCGGGGTAAATTATGGTTTTAAAACCCTTATGGATATAACCGTTTAATCTGGTTGAGATGGCTTAGGAATAAAAGAGACGGAATAAAAAATGCCAGTCAGGTAACTGACTGGCATTTTGTTTAGCTTAGTTCTAGCTTCGAGCTAGTGTAGCCCAAGCGTATTACCAGATGCGAACGCGCTGATCTTCTGGTAGATACAGCTCGTCACCCGGTTTTACGTCAAATGCTTTGTACCAAGCATCGTGGTTACGTGGCGCTTGAGCGCGGTAGCGGCCCGGAGCATGGGTGCCTGCACGTAGCTGGTTTAGCATGCTTTGTTCAGTACGTTTTTCTTTCCATACTTGTGCCCAAGCAAGGAAGAAACGCTGATCACCGGTAACACCATCAATCACAGGGGCTTCTTTACCGTTAAGGCTAAGTTTGTATGCGTGATAAGCCATTGACAGGCCACCCACGTCACCGATGTTTTCGCCTAGACTGTTGCGGCCGTTAACGAAGTTCTCAGGGATAGGTTCATACTTGTTGTACTGCGCGGCAAGTTGGTCGGCTTTAGCATCAAATGCGGCGCGATCGGCATCTGTCCACCAGTTGCGCTGAATACCATTGGCGTCAGACTTAGAACCTTGGTCATCAAAACCGTGGCCCATTTCATGGCCGATAACCGCACCAATGCCGCCGTAGTTGACGGCTGCATCGGCATTCGGATCGAAAAACGGTGGCTGTAGAATCGCAGCTGGGAAAACAATTTCGTTAAACGAGCTGTTGTAGTAGGCATTAACGCGCTGTGGAGTCATGCCCCAACGGTTACGGTCAGTTTTCTTAAGCTCTTTAGCGACACTATCGGCATTAAAATACTGACGTAGGTTTTGAATATTACCGACTAGATTTTTGTTGGTTAGCTCTACACCATCAAACTCTTGCCACACATCTGGGTAACCAATTTTTGGATTAAATGCCGCAAGTTTAGCATGAGCATTCACTTTAGTTTCGGCGCCCATCCAATCAAGACCGTCAATACGCTGACCCATGGCTGTGCGTAGGTTTTCAACTAGCTCAGCCATCTGCTGTTTAGATGACTCTGGGAAGTAGCGCGCGACATATACCTTACCGATAGCAAAACCAAGTGACTGGGTACCTGACATTTCAGAGACTGCACGCTTCCAACGTGGGCGCGGCTCTTCTTGACCATTTAAGGTTTTGCCATAAAAACCAAAATTGGCAGCGTAAATATCTTCAGACAATAGGCCGGCGTTGTTGCTCACGGTATGGAAGGTCAAGTAATCTTGCCATACGTTAAGTGGCTGCTGGTTGACTAAGTCAATCATGGCTTTAACAGGTTCTGGCTGAGAGATATTCAGCTGTGGCACTTGGTAGCCAGTTTCGGCAAAGTAAAGGTCCCAATCAAAACCTGGGTACTCTTTTGCTAAATCAGTGCGCTTTACTTGGTTTAACGTGAGGTCGCGGTTACGACGCTTTTCACGTGGCCATTGACCTTCAGCCATCTTAGTCTCTAATGCTAAGATAGCCTCGGCGCGGGCTTGGCCATCTTTAATGCCTGCAAATGCTAGTATTTCAGCAATATGAGTAACGTAAGCTTGACGAATGTTAACGAAGCGCTCGGCATCTTCTAGGTAGTATGAACGATCTGGTAAGCCTAAGCCGCCAGCACCGATAGACATCTCATACTGGTTTGGATCGAGGCGGTTAAACCACATGCCACCCGAGATAGGTGAGGTGGCACCTGTTAACCAAGCTTGACCAAATACTTCAGTTAAGTCGTCTGTAGACTTAATGGCACCGATTTGATCAAGTGTGGCTTGGATAGGGGTGATACCAAGCTTGTTGATGGTTTCGGTATCCATGTATGACTGGTAAAAGTCGGCGATTAACTGCTCTTCTGCATTAAGGTCGCTGCGGCTGGCGATATCATCGATGATCTCTTTAACTTGCTTTTCGCTGCGCTCAGCTAACCCCGTAAAGGCGCCGAAGCGGGTTTTGTCAGCTGGCATCACGTAGTTGTCGTACCATGTGCCGCTAGCATGCATAAAGAAGTCATCACCGGGTTTTACAGCTTCGTTACGCGCGCTTAAGTCGACGCCAAAGCTACCGAGCTCGGCTTTGGTGTTGGCGTTTTTGGTAACTTCTGTTTTGGTTTCTTTCGTTTGAGTATTCACATCTGATGCGCCGCAGCCACCTAAAAAGGTTGTTGCTAGCGCCATTGCGATAAGGGACTTTTTCATTATGTTAATCTCTTCCTTGCCAATTAGTTTTTATCGATTTTGTAACGGTTCTTATTATGATTTTTCAATAAACTTTTTATTATTGTTAACTAAGCTATCTTCTAGAATTGGCATAAAATGTCAATATTTGAATTGTTAATAAGTTTTTAGCAAGATCAAAATACTGCAATAGAAGGGGTTACGGATATAAAAATAGCAGCTATTTGGCTGCTATTTTTAATTGTAGATAAAGGCGACGAGTTTACGCTGTAGCGGCTTTATTTATCGATTTTCTGTTTCTGTTAAAGACTCGGCGATAGAAAGTCACTGCGCTAAACATCAATATCATGCAAGCTATCAGTGACACTGTCGTAATAAACAATGAGTAGCTAAACGGCATATTAAGAGCGTCATGTAATGGCCTGACAAAACTTGCAACTTGCCCTGATAATGGTCTGTCACTGTGCTTGATGGCATCTTTAATCATGCCTTTCTCGAAGCTCATCGTCATACGGTCTGCTTCACGTAGCCATACGTCGTTGTGACTATCGAAGCGAATGCTGTAATTGAGTTCAGTCGCTATTTCGCCCTTTTTAATGCGCGGCTTGCTGATTGCGACTAGGTTTGATTCTGGCCATAGATCTTGCGCTGTTTGTAGCTGACTTTGCCAGTGACTTGTTTGGCTGGCAGGGTAGCTAATCTCAGCGAGAGGCTGCTTTAGTGCCCCTATCCATAGACTCTTATAAGTGATTAAAAAGCCGCTGATACACAGAATCAATAGTGGAATAGAGATAAACAGACCTAGCTGAATATGGCTTTTTACTAAGCTGCTTGAGCGGGTATTAGCTGGAATGCTTTGCTTTAATCTAAAGCCCTTACGTATACGCCACCATAGATAAATCCCGA
Organism: Shewanella sp. 125m-7; assembly: GCF_052977045.1. Taxonomy (NCBI): domain Bacteria; kingdom Pseudomonadati; phylum Pseudomonadota; class Gammaproteobacteria; order Alteromonadales; family Shewanellaceae; genus Shewanella; species Shewanella sp. 125m-7. The sequence continues at coordinate 51,659 of NZ_JBRILQ010000027.1, read as the reverse complement.
CTAAGGTTACCGCACCACCAAGCAAAGATGCCCAAGCGTTAATGTATTTACCACCAAAGTCTTCTAATAAGAAGTTGCGATGTAACCAAAATACGGTGCGGTAGCCAGGAATATCACCAAATGAGCTGACTGAAAGCTCATTAAGTTCACTGTCTAATGCTATGGTTTTTCCTCGGGTTGCCGCTTGAATATAAGGAGTATGCTCTGTTGGAAAGCGCACGGTACTCATTGCTGGATAACGTTCAAATAAGACTTCTACGGTATGCGCTTTTTGCTCGATAGATAGTGGCGCATATTGCTGGCCTTTATCATCAAGTCGCTTAAACATATCAACACTACCTAGATATACACCAGTAGTGAGTACAATCAGCATGGTGATACTGATGAAGAAACCGACCCAATTATGGAACCATTTTAGCGTCGCAACAGCGTTCATATTTACATTCTCAAATCGGTATAGGCAAAACAGGCCTATGACAAAAAAGGGGGATCTTAAGGTTATTGTTATAAACAGCCTGATTTGTAAGCTGTTTTTAAACTAAAGATTGAGGTTAGATAAAACATTCGCGAATGGTAATCAATCTCACTATCAACTGCAATTAAATAAGTGTAAAGACGCGTGATGGGCCTAACAGTTTTAGATTTATTGTCGGCTAAGTTCTTTGGGGTTAATGTAACTTTTGTTCACATGAGTGATGTCATGGAATAAACCTTTTTAATCTTGATGACTCATTGGTATCTCTTAATAGCTTTGATGAGAAATCCTCTATTTAGCTAAATGCAACCTTCTGTTAACATTGGCCGTTTCTCTAAATCATTAAGATTATCAGTTCTAGGATTGAACAATGAAAACCTTTGCCCTCTGTTTTTTGTTTATTGTAGTTATCTGTATTTCAGGGCTGACGCTCATTGGCTGCCGCGGGGGAGAGAATGCTGGAAGCGAGCAGGCTATAGCGCAGACTGTGGGCTCTGATAAGCCACTTTTAAATAATGAGTTTGATAGTATTGCCGAGGGATATGTCAAACTCGTCCTTGAGATTGGATTGTATGCTCCCTCTTATGTGGATGCCTATTATGGCCCTGAGACTTGGCGTCCAAAGCCTGAGGTTAAAGAGCTGAAAATTCCACATGAAAGGTTAGCTGGACGCGCGTTAGCATTAAGTACTCGTTTAGCTAGACTCAAAGAGCGGGGGCTTGACCAAGAGCTAGTTCAACGCCATCAATTTTTAAGTAAACAACTTGATTCAATCCCTCACTTTATCGCGACACTGAGTGGCACTTCCTTTGATTTCGATGGCGAGGCCGTACGTTTATATGATGCTAAACCGCCTCACTTTAGCGCTGAGCACTTTGAGGACATCATTGCTCAAATTGATACGCTGGTGCCTGGTGAAAAACCTCTATATCAAAGGGTGGATGTATATCGACGTCAGTTCTTAATTCCTGCTGATAAGCTAGATCTCGTGCTTAGAACCGCGATAGAGGAGGCCCGTAAGCGTACTAAGGCTAATATCACTCTCCCCCAAGATGAAGACTTTCTTATCGAGTATGTGCAGGATCGCCCTTGGAGTGCATATAACTGGTATAAAGGCGAGCATAAGAGTTTGATCCAGATAAATACCAGCTTACCGATATTTATTGATGCCGCAGTGAATTTAGCCTCTCATGAAGGCTATCCTGGGCATCACGTCTTTAATGTACTGCAAGAAACGCATCTGGTGGAGGGGAAAAACTGGCTTGAGTATTCAGTTTATCCACTGTCGAGCCCGAATAGTCTGTTATCTGAAGGCAGCGCCGATGCTGGGATTGCTATGGTATTTCCCGCTGATGAATGGGAAAGCTTTGATCGTGAAATTTTGTTCCCTCTGGCAGGACTCGATCCGAGTGAGGCTCATAGGTATCACAAGTTAAAGAAGCTTTTGGCGCAATTAAGTTACAGCCGCAATGAAGCCGCTCGTTTGTATATGAGCGGTGAAGCTACAGATGAGGCGATCATTGACTGGCTGCAAAATTACAGCCTCAACTCGCCAGTAAGAGCAAAGCATAATCTAAGGTTTATCAAGTCCAGTGGCAGTTATGTGATTAATTACAATTTAGGGGCGGATATTGTTATCGATTATATTGCAAAGTCAGCCAATAAGGATGCAGAGCAAACTTTGGCGGAAACAGAGGCTCAGCGTCGCTGGAGGGTGTTTGAAACCTTACTATCGAATCCTAAAACGGCGTCTTATATGCGCTAAAAAATATCCGACCATGGGTGAGTAATTGTTTCAGGCCTAATTGCTTGCAGCTTAAGGTTTGTCCTATCCTTGTTACAGCGTTAATTGGGTGAGATTACCCCTAGCTTAAATTAGCCGCAGGAACGAGACTGATAATTGCAGAGAGTTAAAGCCCGCTATCGGCGGGCTATAATTTGTTGGCGTGAAAAATGATTGCTTTTTACTGGCTTAAACATTGACCCACTTGCTGTGGGTTAAGCGCTGTAGTTTGAATGTATCCACCGCCCATACAAGCGGTGTAATGGCTAAAGAACTCTTTTAACTGGTCATTCATTGGCAGTGCCGATTGTTGTTTAACCGCAGTTAATGCGTCCTTCAAGCATTGAGATTTAAAAGGCTGCAGTTTAATTGCGCAGCTTTTGGTATCTTTAAAACCTAAACAACGCCGGTATTTATCCTGATTGCAAAGGTAATACTCACCTTGAGTGATTAACTTCTCTAGCGTTAAGGCTTGCTCAACAGCCTTATTCTTCCCGCCCTCTAGTACGGTTTTTTCATCCATATTCACCAACATGAATGACTTTTTGGCAACCACTGAGTCGCGATAAAGAATTTCAAGTGTCCAGCGGCCAGTGACCAACTCATGAGCATCACCGAAATACCACATTGCCAGGTTTTGGTCGTGTTTGAACATGGTGTCTGTCCAGCTTGAGGTGGTGAAGCCTTTACCACTTTTAGGGTCGACAATCTCTGGGTGAGTCATGCGAACTGTAATGGGAAACTGGTTTTGCTTGGCAAGGTGAGAATCGACTTTACCTGAGGCATCTTTAGGTAAATTAACCGCGTAACGATAACCGATATATTGGCCAAGTGTTGGCATCACTAATTGACTGGAATTGACATCATATTGAGCCCCATTCTGGGTAATGGTACCGGCTTCTATAATACTGACTCGGGGCGATAATAGGTTTGAGATATCCTGTTGATTTAAGGCGTTATTGGCGATTGAAACCGGTGTGCCTTCTATCGATAGCATTTTAGGATGATATTGCGGATCAAGTATCAAACTTTGTAGCGGGTTATTAAATGCAACGAGCTTATTCAGTTTGTTAAAGGCTGAAATGTCTAACTCTGTGATGCGGTTATTGTTGAGCTCTAGTTCAATTAAAGGTGCGGCAGGGCTCAATGTCATATCATCAATCTGGTTGTAATCGGCTTTGACTTTTATTAAGCGTGGATTGTGGCTTAAATCCAATTGCTTGAGCTGGTTATTTCTGACCGCAACAACTCTGAGATCAGGGTTGTGTTCGAGATCCAGTGCGGTAAGTTGATTGCTCGGTAGGTAAAGGTGATTAAGTTTAGGGTTATGGGACAGATCTATTTTACTCAAGGTGCCAACCGATAGATTTAATGTCTGTAATTCAGGATTATGAGACAGGTCAATCTCGGTCAGTTGATGGCGGCTTAAGCCTAAATCTCTTAGTTTTGGTAGCGTAGAGGTATCAATTTGAGTCAGTGGTAATTTATAGGCATAAAGGCTTATAAGCTGTGGGTTTTCACTCACATCGACAGTGGTAATGTTATTGCCTGAAATATTGAGTGCAATGAGTAATGGGTTGTTGGACAGATCAATATCAGTAAGCTGGTTATTACCTACGATAAGCCTATCAAGTTGCTCTAGATGACTGACATCAATGTGGCTGATTTGGTTATCCAGCAACACCAATGCTGTCAGTGCTGGCATCAAGCTAATTTCGTCAACATTGGTTATTTGTTGCTTGTTACAGCTAAGCTCAGTGATTTGCTCCAGCTGTTCTATTCCGGCGCTCTGAACACAGAGCGCAAATTGTGGATCGGTAAATTGAACCTCGCTTACTCGTGTTGGGGCTTGTGTGAGGGCGCAGCCACTTAATGCTAACAGGCTAGATGCCAGTAGGCCGACGGTTAACTTCGATGATGTCATTTGATGCTTATCCTTCTGTGCTGACTCGATATCGGTTGTTTATTTCGAGTCAGCGTCATCTAACCAATTAGTGATATATCTGTTTGAGATGCGCAAACTAACATATTTAATGTGGTTGGTGTAAGTATATGAATAAGCTGAATTTGGTTGGCTATACATCCAGTGGGGGCAAATTTGCTTCTATTGCGAAATTTGTTCCTATAAGTGATAGACAATAAAATGAAAAAGGAGCCGAAGGGCTCCTTTTTATCATCAGTAAATAGAGGCAACTAACCTTAGTTAGTTTTATTCGCGTCTCTAATATCCATAATAGGCATTGCCCCTTCGCCCATCATTGTTGTTGGCAGTGCACCGTCCCACGCTTGTGCCTCGGTAAGCTTTACAATCAACGGGTTATTTTTCAGGGCTTTCGCTTTTGCTTCGATAGCTTGGGCTTCGGCTTTACCTTTTAATAGAATTGATTGCGCTTCAGCTTCGGCGATTTTTAAAATACCTTTGGCTTGGGCATCTGCGGTGTTGACTGCGCGCAGCGCCTCAAGGCGTTGACGTTCAAGCTTGTGCTCTTCTGCTGCCGCGAGGTTCTTCTCTGTCTGCTTTATCTCAATCGAATTGATGTATTTTTGCGGCAGAATAATATTTTCAATTTGAATGTTATCAACGATAACGGGGAAACCTTCCATCTCTTCGGCTAAGCGTCGTTCTATCCCTTGAATCGCACTGGCTCTATCTTGGATCAGCTGTTCTGCCTCAAATTGAGGAATGGTGTCTTTTGTTGCTGAACGAAAACGAGGATCAAGAATACGTTGTTCAAACTGCGTCAGTCCGCCGTATCGTTTGAAGAGATCTAATGCCGCCTCTTTATTTACCGTCCAGTTGACGCTGACTTCGATAGTCACCGGCATTTGCTCTTTGGTGCTTGAAGCCATTTTTTCGGCATTTTTACGCGTACGGACTTCAATCATTTCGACAGTTTCGATAAAAGGGATCTTAAAGTGTAACCCCGGGTTTTGTTGATCTTTGGCTTCGCCAAAACGTTTAACAACGCCAACATGTCCTTCAACGACAATGAAGTAGGAATTAAAAATCGTGATAACAAGTAGTACCAGAGGCAGTAATTTTATCACTGACATAGATTTTAAAAATTGAGCTAATTTTGCTTTTTGCTGCGGCATTTTTGTGTCCTTTTTAAATATGCGCAGCAAAGATACCAGTAAAAACAGTCTCGCCGAAACGTTTGTGGTTTTTTTGTTGTGATTTTAGTTGTGACTTGTAGGAAGAGGGGCGGAAACAATATGCAGTGTGACGTTTGCTTTCACTTGTTGAGTACTTTGCTTTGAGTCAGTGTTAGTGAGTTTAGAATATAGGGCTGGCAACCTTGACGGTATACTTTATACGCTGTTGTTGGGTGGTAAGTGAGCTTGTGTTAGTTGATCGCTTTGACTTGCCGCATTTCTGTAGTCTTTTCTTCTAGCTCAGCTTGCTACTTATTGTCGAAATTACTAGTAGTTAAGTCTATATCTAGTCGAATTTTACGACTTTAGGCTAGTTCGGCTTAATACTTTGAGCGGACTCAGAGCTCTTTTTCTCTAAGCATAATCGGTGGCGAAATTCTGATTGTCCCCGTTGCATGCTAGTAAACATCTTTTGCTGCCAGCCGAGTACTCAGAATTATTCATGGATTTTATATAAGAGCGATTGCTCCTTGTCGTGGTAAGCGGGCTAAGTCTGTTACCTCAATATTGTTAATTTAGGGAAAGGTATAGGGATATGAAACACACTAAAATTGCACTGCTGGTCTCATCAGCTATTTTTGCATCGACAAGCGCTTATGCGACGGGAAGCAACAACAATAACGCAGATGTAACTCAAAATGGTGACAGTAACCAAGCATATGTTTTGCAAGCCAACGAAAGTGTGAGCAATACTACGACAGTGGATCAGAACGGTAGTGCAAACCAAGCTTCTGTTTCACAAACTGAAACGGCAAATGCAACGGCTGATATCGACCAAGTCGGTCAAGGCAACCAAGCAAACATTGAGCAGAATGACGAGATCAGCACCTCAACGGCAACAATCGACACCACGGGTAACGCGAACGTATCAAGCATTAGACAGCAACGTGGTACGCAGGAAGAAGCGACTGCAATCATCACTCAAAATGGTGATACCAACAACGCGACTATTTTCCAAGACAGTGCCGATGGCTCGTTATCAAGCATTACTCAGAACGGCTCTGGCGATACAGCATTTATCAATAATCTATCGACAGATCATGCTAGCGCAACGATCACTCAAAATGTGGGTGGCGGTAATAACGCAACCATTCAACAAGGTGATGCTGATTATGCTACTGCAGAGCTAAATCAAACGGGTAGTGCGAATATTGGTGCTATCGACCAATTTACCAATGCAGATGAGTTTTACGATAAGTCTGATTCTACCAGTGCCACTCTTAATCAAAATGGTGTCGGTAACAATGGTTATATTAGCCAAACTGCGATGCAAACCACGGCAAATGTTAGTCAGTTAGGTGATGCAAACATTGCCAGTGTTACTCAAACTGGTGAAGAGGCTGTAGCTAACCTTGATCAAATTGGTAATAACAACCAAGGATTTATTAGCCAACAAGCTAAAGACAGTGTAACCGCAACACAAACAGGCAATGGTAACGGCCTTTTTGCTAATCAAGCGGGTTCAGAGCATTTAGGTAATACGTTAAGCGCTAGCCAAACTGGTAACCTTAACAACATCTATGTAAATCAAACTGCGGATGCGGGGACTTCACAGTCCGCATCGATTGATCAAATTGGTAATGAAAACCAGGCAACAGTGAATCAGTCTGGTGCAGGCCAAAGCGCTAGCATCACTCAAGCAAGTGATTTAAGTGTTGTTTCGTTAAACCAGCAAGATTTTGGCAACAGCGCGACAGTTAATCAAACTGGTACTGTGCAATCTGCAATTATTACTCAGTTTGATGAATCGAACGTTGCAAACGTGACTCAAGGTGGTATGAATAACCAGCTTTCACTAACTCAGAGTGGCAGCACTGCGGGTAACGGTAATGCAGCAACAGTTAGCCAATTGGGTGACGGTGATTCAGCCATCATTACTCAACTTGGCGAAAGCAACACTGCTGTAGTAGAACAAGCAGACGACAGCCATGGTAACAGCATTAGCATTAATCAAAATGGTCTAGGTAACTTTGCTGCAGCAGGCACACGTTTTGGTTCTGGTAGCCAAATAACGATTGACCAGCAAGGTACTGATAACGTCATCATGGGCGGTGGTAATACACCAAGTGGTTATGGTGACACCGTTGGAGCGGGTACTTGGGGGGCTGATAATATCCTTATGGTTTCTCAAGATGGTACAGGTAACCGCGTTTATGCCGATGCAGCACATGATCAGTCTACTGTAGATATCTCTCAGACTGGTGACTTCAACGAGGCATCGGTTGAATCATGGTGGGGAGAGCAAAACGATATCACTGTTGCACAAACGGGTGACTCTCATATTACTGATGTGCATGTTTATGGTGGCGTAGGTAATCATGTTTCTGTTACTCAGTACGATGCAAGTAACACTGCTACAGTGACTTCTGTAGGAAGTCATAATAGTGCGACAATCATTCAGGGCAGCATGCCTCAGTAATGAATAACAATGACTAAAAAAGGGAGCTTCGGCTCCCTTTTTTGTTATCTGCTAATCAGCTCGTTATTGACTTGTAATTTAGCTATTAGGAGTCTGTACTAAGACGATGAAACAGTGAGTCCTTTAGCTCGGCTCTATCATGTTTCAATTGATGCATGGCTTCATCATCAATGGGCGCCCCCCTTAATTCTAAGTTGCGGATTTCCTTATCTAGCGCATTGTAGTGCTTGGTGTCTTTAGCAAAAGCGTCATCAGTTTGGCAAAGCTTAACAATAATATCTTGGTACTCAGGAAACTCATGCATAATTGAGTGGTTTTCACCTAACATATCAACCCCTAAATCGTTAATTAACAGTATTGTTGCCCGTTAAGTAAAGCTAATAGCAAGAGGAATTACAAGTTGATTAGTGGAGGTTTATCACTTCATTTTGCTTTAATTATCGAGCTGCTATTAGGTCATATAGCTCATGAGCTTTATTTAAAACCACGTAAATATACAGCCTGCAGTAGTCGCAGGCATTTATTGAATGTCAATTAGATTGCGCGAATACGCTTTATCTCTGCAGCTTCAATACTTAATGATTCGAGATATATTTGCACGTTTTGCCAATTGGGTAACGGTATACATAATTTATCCTAGCCTTGACGCCAGCGTGAAGTTTCAAGCCTCTACCTATAGGCGGGTCAATAGGATCTTTATCATTAATTATGGTTTGTATTGAATAATACCAAATGCAATTGGTATAGGGACTGTCTGCGCGATACGGATAAGGGGATAGCGATTAATGTCACTAACGTACTCATTATACAGAGACTGTTTTGCTCAAAGAGTGATTTTTAGTCGTCATTTTTTATTGTTTTGTTTATTTGTTTTAGAGTCTCTTCAAATGAGTTATAGAGATAATCTAGCTTAGTTCACTAAAATAAGCGGCTATCACAAACTATTTAAGCAGTTAAAGCATTAGGGAAATAAAGCGAAATACCTAATTATAGGTACCTCTAAATTAGTGTTCGATGATGATCTTTGTCACATATATTGAAAACGAATTGTAATCAGGCTGTAACATTGTTTTAGATCAAAAAGTCACAACTGTTTCATTAATATAACTACTTGTGAGAATGATGAAACAAAAGGATTACAATAAATGAAAGTCCATGCCCTTACCTTAGCTGTACTCGCAAGCTTAGCTTCAACAGCAGCCACTGCTGAAACTGTAGACCCATTAAAGAAAGCGTTTATCGATGACTCTGCAGTTAAAGTGCAGTTCCGTCTTCGCTATGAAGATGTTGATGTTGCGAATGTAGACCAGCAAAACCAAACCACATTGCGCACACGCTTAAACTACCAAACTGGCGATATCTATAATCTATACGCCGTTGCAGAAATTGATGACGTGCGTTCATCTAAGAATGAGCCTTTGATTGGAGATTATAAGTACACTCAAATCAACCAAGGCTATATTGGCTATAAAGGCCCAGCAGAAACCTTAGCCTTGCTTGGTCGTCAGCGTATTTTACTTGATAATCAGCGTTTTGTTGGTGGTGTAGGTTTTCGTCAAAACGAACAGACCTATGACGCAGTGTCCGTTAAGAATACCGCTATTGAAGGTTTAACCGCATTTTACGCTTATGTGGCGAATGTGAACCGTATCTTCCCAGAAGGTTCTGGTAAAGAAGAGAATGAAAGTGAAACTAATTTAGTCAATATCAATTATAAGGCTTTGGATTTCGCGAAGATCTCAGGCTATGCATATTTAATTGATAATCTTGATGTCCCCGCTTTCTCTACCGACACTTATGGTATTCGTGCTACCGGTGATATCAAGCTTGATGTGTTGAAGTTAAGCTACCAAGCTGAACTCGCTCAGCAATCAGAAGCAGCCGATAACCCAGAGACTTATAGCGCGTCTTATTACCACCTAGGTGCTGGAATTAACTTTGATGCTTTTGGCGCAAAAGTAGGTTACGAAGTACTGGGATCTGATGACGGTAAAGCTGGCTTTATTACCCCGTTAGCGACACTACATGCTTTTAACGGTTGGACCGATAAGTTCCTATTTGGCGGTAAAGGTAACTGGGAAAATGGCCTAGTTGACACTAGCTTTACTTTGACAGCAAAGCTTGCAGGGCTCAAGTTACTGGCTAAATACCACAAGTTTGATTCTGACTATGGCGATATTGACATGGGTAAAGAGTGGGGCGTTTCTGCTACCTATCCATTTGCTAAGTACTACAGCGTAGGTGTTAAGTATGCCAGCTTCAGTGGTGCTGATGCTGGCTATAGCTTCTCAAATGATACAGATAAATTGTGGGTAACCCTGCAAGCAAAATATTAAAGATTGCTAGGCGTAAGCCTTAAAGAGTCGTATTGAGCCTAGAGTTAGGTTTACCTCAAGGTTCCCATTGATAAGCAGGAAAATTAATTTGTTCCTGCTTTTTTTATGACAAAAATTCAATACAAAATATTTTAGGGCATAGCTAGATGGAATCAGCTTAAGGGGTTATCTTTTAAGCATAAGCACCAGAGATGACTCCCCCTATACTGAAGTAATCGAAAAGGGGTTAAGGTGCCTTTTAAGGAAGATAGCTATGCAGATGACACTCTCTTTTCTTGGTGCGGCGCAAGAGGTGACGGGTTCTTGTCACCTACTCAATATTGATGGGCAGCAAGTATTACTCGATTGTGGCTTAATCCAAGGCAGCAAGGCTGATGTATTACGTAATCATGAGCCTTTCGCTTTTACGCCATCAGAGATCCACTCGGTGGTATTAAGCCACGCCCACATCGATCACTCGGGTCGACTCCCTCTACTGGTGAAGTCTGGCTTTACTGGGCCAATATATAGCCACAAGGCGACGGTAGAGCTTTGCGCGGTGATGCTTAAAGATGCCGCCATGCTCCAAGCTAGAGATATAGAGAGACTCAATAAGAAGCGCGCCAAGAACGATTTACCCTTACTAGAGCCGTTATTTGACGATGCCGATGTTGACCGGGTCATGCAGCAATTTGTGGCGCTCGATTATGGCGAGAGGGCACAAGTGACGCCAAAGCTTAATGTGTGTTTGTCTGATGCGGGACATATTTTAGGCTCTGCAGTGGTTGAGCTTTGGCTAGGTGAGGGAGCTTCAACTAAAAAGTTAGTCTTTAGTGGCGATCTAGGTCGTGAAGGAATGCCGATATTAGATGACCCAGCGCTCATCGATACGGCGGATCTGGTATTGATGGAAAGCACCTATGGTAATCGCTTGCATCGTAGCTGGGGCGATACCCTTGAAGAGCTGAAATCAATATTTGCGCGTACTATAGAGCAGAGTCGAGGCAATATTTTACTACCTGCATTTTCGGTTGGCCGAGCGCAGGAACTGCTGTATCTGTTTCACCTCTATGCCAAAGAGTGGGATCTCTCTCGCTGGCGTATTTGTCTCGACAGCCCGATGGCGATTAAAGCGACCCAGATCTATGTCGAAAATTATAGCTTGATGGATGAGGATTTTAAGCGTTTTACGCGTATGTCTGTGGGTAAACACCCCTTACTGTCGAATGCTGATTTTATCGATACCACTGAAGAGTCGATGGAGCTGAATCATATTCACCAAGGGCTGATCATTATCGCGGGTAGCGGTATGTGTAATGGTGGCCGTATTCGTTGCCATCTAGAACATAACCTCGCCAATAGTCAGTCAGATGTGATTATCTGTGGTTATCAAGCGCAGGGCACTCCTGGACGACTGTTAGTCGATGGCGCGACAAGCTTAACTATTAGCGGTCAGAGTATTAATGTCGCAGCGAAGTTACATACCGTTGGCGGACTGTCGGCTCATGCCGATCAGGCCGAGTTGCTACACTGGTATCGCCATTTTAACGACACTCCACCCATTGTATTAGTGCATGGCGAGACGGAGGCGCAGCAAGCCTTATTGCAGGCACTCAATAAAGATGCCAGTAATGCCCCCGCTCACAGTGTGATAGCGGAGCAAGGTGACTGCTTAGATCTCATGCAACTGCCTAAGTTTGTTTGGGTAACGGCGTAGCCCATTAACACGAGTCAGCTAACAGATATACAAGAGCGGTCTTAGACCGCAACTTAGTTGTCATACTCGGCGACGGGGATCGCTGGCCAGCGATGTAAAACGGCACAGTTGAAAACAGTACTTTTAGAAAGCTTTGCCGATATAAAATAAGTACTTATGTAAAAGCGATGGCGCAAATGATATTGTTATGCAATGTTTCTTGGTATTTTGAGTGTCACGTTTGTTGACTAAACGATTGTTATTCAACTTGATTATAGCCTCTTGCTGCGCTTCATGCTCTGTGGCGCAAGCTGCTGATATACCAACGGCTAACGCTGAAACGGTAAGCAGCGAAGCTCAACGTAAAACAACCCGACTAAGTGAAAATAAAGAACAAGAACAAGACGCAGTAAATGGGAGCTCAGAGAATGATCCCTGTTATAGCCAGTCACAGATGGAAGGCGCGATAGACCAAGCCTTTGATTACCTCAATACTAAGTTTTGTCAGCCAGCGATATGGTTCGATAACTTCTTTGTTGATGACAGAGTCGAGGATGATGCCAGGGCCGGAACCATAGTGCGTTTGTATAACGATTTTTCTTATTATGAAAAAGAGGGCTTTAAGTACCGAGCCAATCTTAACGCTAGATTACATTTACCCGGCGTGACTAAACGTTTAAAGCTAATCTTGGATTCAACGGGTGAGGACGATCCTTTTGCCTTTATTAAATCTCAAGACAACAATAATGAAAGGGATATCGGCCTGCGGTACGACTGGTATGACAAAGATCGTGTCAGCTTTAATATTAAGGCTAACTTCAAACCAAAGATTGAGGCGCGTTGGCGTTATACCTATCCCATCTCCGACAGCACAGTGACCCGGTTAACTCAGAAACTGTATCAAGAGAAGAAGGTGACCGGAGAGTCGACTGAGTTTGATGTTGAGCATGCTTTTAACGCAACATTCGTTGGCCGTTGGAGCGCAGTTGCACAATACGAGAATCGAGATAATGGCTGGGAGCTTGGCTCTAGCGCCAAGCTGTATCAGTACATCAATAATAAACAAGCGCTAAGTTATCAAGCCAGTATTTACGGCGTTAATGAGCCTTATCATTATGTGAAAAATGCTAGCGTTAGCGTGACTTATCGGCAGAACTTTGCCAGAGATTGGTTATTTTTTGCTATTACCCCTGAGTATAGCTGGAGTAAAGAGGATGAGTTTTCGATGCGTATCAATCAAGTTATCCTAACGTTTACCTTAGAAGTACTGTTTCAAAACGTTTAAAGAGCCATGGGGATAATTGACGTTCGTTATCCCAGAGCTCAATCACTTATTCTGCTTGAGTTAGCTCGGCGATGGGGGCTTCATGCTCAGTATTAAACACTTCGAGGGAAACTGGCGCTGTGATTAACGGTTCTGCAATGTACTCGGCTAAGATAATTAAACTGTCTGTATAAGAAAAGCCATAGCCATAGCCCCCCTCTGTACTCACACCGTTACCTAGAAAGTGTGGGTCGCTGAAATGGTCGCGAAAGGCGAAATCGCCTGAAGTGACAGGGGTTATCTGTACCACTTTATAGCCATCATTGTTTAAGGTTTCAATTGCCAGTTGTAGATCGTTATTGAGGCGCTCGCTATCAATCTTGCAGGTGGAATATTCAAATTCAGATTTTTTTGGTTTAGCGGCCCATACCTCTTCGCGTTTGTCGGTTTCAATCTTGGCGAAATAGCTCTTCACTAATACTATTTTCTGTTTCATAGGGGCGCCTTTAGTCGGTTATAGCCAATGTTGTTTAAATGCGGGTCGTAATGGCTTTAGTTTTGTCAGTTTAACGTTACAGATTACGCTATTCACACAAGCGGGTAAATATCGTTAATTTGTTATTATTCAAGGTGATTATTGAGAAGTTATACTGACTTGTTAGTGTGATTATCCCGGCTGAATTATAGGGGCTCCAATTCATTTTTGATTGATGGTTCTGAGCTGACTTTGCTAGGGGACGGCTAGCTAAAATTATGTTTTGTTGAAAAAAAGTCTTATAATTGTTATGGTTGTGTCGCAATTAATCCAGTCAAATCATGTTTTCAGCGGACTAATTAGAGCATTGATTGTTGTCATCGACCTTAATGTATTAAGGTACAAATCAGTGGTTATATAGCGAATAGGAAAGAGCCTTATTATGTCTAGTATATTGGAACTGAATTCTCTATCGGAGTTGAAGTTTCATATAAAAACCTTCGACGAAAAGCTTAATGAGCAGTTTTTAACACTGCCAGTACAGACTCTTTTAAAGAGGCGTGCTAAGCATATAGACGATATGTTGGTTTCATTATGGAAGATGTACAACCTGCATAATACCTCGATGTCGCTTAATGCGGTGGGAGGCTACGGTCGAAGGGCGCTGCATCCGAGGTCGGATATCGATTTAGCTATTATCATTGAACAAGAATTAACCCCGCATCAGCAAGAACAATTATCGCTTTTCCTCACCCGCCTTTGGGATTTTGGTCTAGATATAGGCCAAACCGTTAGAACGCTACCCGAATCCATCGATGCCGCCGCAGAAGATATCACCATCGCCACCAATCTACTCGACATCCGCTGTTTAGTTGGCGCCAAGAAGCATGCGCAAACTCTTAAAGAGCAGCTTTATCAAAATGAGTTGTGGACCAGTTTGTCTTTTTACGATGCCAAAATGCTTGAGCAGCAGCTTAGGCACAATAAGGCACTGAACACCGCTCTTTATTTAGAGCCCAATTTAAAGAACAACCCCGGTGGACTGCGTGACGTGCATACCATCATGTGGATAGCGCAAAAGCACTTCTCACTGGCTAATGCCAATGCGCTTAAAACCATAGGTTTTTTACAACAAGATGAAGTGTATGAGTTATTAGAAGCTTATGATTTTATTTGCCGAGTTAGGTGGGCACTGCACTGTGTGACACAATCGGCACAAGATGTATTGTTATTTGAGCATCAAGCTAGTGTGGCCGAGTTTATGCAATTTGGTCAGGGCGATAATAGCCAACTAGCCATTGAGCGTATGATGCGCCAGCTTTTTAGAGCCATGACGCGAGTGCGCGAGTTAAACCAGATCATCTGTGACTCTTTTAAGCTCGATACCCTAAATAAATCCGAGCGTGGTAATGTCGAGTCTATTGATAAGTACTTCAGTGTTTATAACGGCTTAATTGAGGTTAAGTTTAATCAGGCATTTATTGATAAGCGCCAAGTCATACGTATGTTTAAGCTTATTGCTGAGAACGATAATATCGATGGCATTTCGCCACAGACATTGAGATTGCTCAGGCAAACCCGCCGTGGATTACTGGGGGAGTTACAAGATTATCAAGGTTGTCGTGAAGAGTTTTTAGCGATTCTTGCGCACCCTAAAGGCTTACGAAAATGCTTAGGGTTAATGCACCGTTATGGTGTATTAGCGGCATATTGCTCCCAATGGCACGCTATTGAAGGGCAGATGCAGTTTGATATGCACAACGCATTTACAGTGGATGAGCATACCTTTAAAGCGATTCAATATATCGACAGTTTCGCCCTCAATAAGAAAAACAGCCTGACCTACTCAATTTATCAAAATATCGGTAATCGCTTTGCGTTGGTATTTGCTACTCTGTGCCATCATTTATCGGGTAAGCAGGCGATTGAGAATAGTGAATTAAGCGCAATTCAAGCCAAAGAGTTAGCCGAAGACCATCTGCTTAAAGGCTCGACAACCTCGCTTATTTATTGGCTAGTAGCGAACCAAGATCTACTCATTAGTGCCATTCAAACCCAAGATATTAGCGATCCTGATGTGATTAAACATCTGGCTAAGGCTATTGGCTCAGAAGGGAAGCTTAACTCACTGTTTTTATTTACAATTGCCGATATGATGGCAACAAATGAAAGCTACTGGAATGACTGGCAAGAAAGCCAATTAACGCAACTGTATATGGCAGTTCGTGAGACGTTAAAGCAGGGGATTGAGAATATCTTCGAGGTGCGAACCGTCATTCGTGAAAATCAAGCAGACGCCAAGGCAGAGCTATTAAGGCATGGTGTTGAAGAGGATCGTCTTGTCCGGTTCTGGCATAGTTTGCCGAATAACTTTTTCAGTGGGAATTCTGTAGAAGATATTGTTGAGATCAGCCAAGGTATTTTAGAAGGTGAAGCTGGCACAACTCGTGTGTTAGTCGGCAAAAATGGCGATAATGGCTTTACCACGATTGTTGTTTATACCCAAGACCGGGCCAAGTTGTTTGTCGATCTGTTTAAGACTTTAGCCAGCTCTAAGCTCAAGGTAAAAGATGCGCAGATGATGCAGACCAAAAATGGTCAAGTATTGGAAATCATCAAGGTGCTAGATCATAAAGATGAACCGATTGATGATGAACCTAGGTTAGAGCAAATCGTTAAACGTATCTATCGAGCGATTGACCAAAAAGACAGACCAAGAAAACTGATGACACCGAGAGCCTTAAAGAATTTTGATAGTCCGCCAGTGGTGACAGTACTGCATACTACAAAGAAAAACCGAGCCTTACTCAAGGTAAATACCTTAGACGATCCTATCTACTTAGAGCAGATCTGTAATCTGTTGTCTGAGCGAAACCTGAGTATCCATTCGGCAAAGATCAGTACGTTAGGTGAATGTACCGAAAACGTATTTTTAGTATCCAACGCGGAGAAAAGCGCGTTTAACCTTGATGAACAGCTAAAGCTAGTGGATATTATTGAGGAAGAGATTGCATAACGTTTGCTAGAATACGCGATTAAATGGCAGATATGCGGGAGATAGGCTTGAAGTTGGTTCTATTTGATTTTGATGGCACTTTGACCCATAGAGATATGTTTACCAAGTTTATTCTTTATTCTGCAACGCCGCTGAGATTAGTGCTTGGCCTAGTCTTTATGTCGCCGCTTTATTTATTGTACAAGTTAGGTCTTATTCCGGCGCGAAAACTCAGACCCTTGGTGAGTTTTTTTGCTTTTGCTGGCCGTAATAAGCAGCAAGTGGATGCCATAGGGCAAAACTACGCTGACAAAGTGATCCCCTTATATCTTCGAGTTGACGCGCTAGAAACCCTCAAACAACATCAACTGGATGGCGCAACGATTGTCTTAGTATCGGCTTCGCTCGATCTCTACCTTAAGCCTTGGTGCCAGATGATGAATATTCACCTTATCTGTAGCGAAATGGCGAGTCAAAATCAGCGCTATACTGGCCGCTATATCGCAGATGATTGCAGCTGCGATGTAAAGGCTGACAACGTCAGTAAACAATTTGCTTTGAGCCAGTACAGTTCAATTTATGCTTATGGTGACACCAAAGAAGACTTAGCTATGTTGGCATTGGCTGATAATGCTTTTATGCAAGGCGTGCAGCTGTAAAGCTCCTTTTACTGATAGGTATTACTGTTATAAAAATAAAGCCCTGTTCAACTCAATAGGGCTTTATTGTTCAAGGCTAATGTATGTGCTCCTATGTACGGAGCCCTACCTTGTCATTGTCATGTCATTGTTTAAGATTCGTTGGGTTACTCTAGGGCTCCATAAATCCCCCCAGTTAAGCGCGCCATCTCAATATGCCATGCGGCTAAATCATCCTTATTAAACTGACTCAGGTCATTATGGCCACAAGCGCAAGCCATCACTTGCATAAGCTGAACAGATGCCTCAAAAAAGTTATGCCACTGCGTGGCAGATTTATCAATGTTGAGCCTTTGGCGAAGCTCTGGTTTTTGAGTGGCGATGCCCGCAGGACAGTTATTGGTATTACACATGCGCGCCGCGACATCCAATGGATTGCATAGCGCTATTTGATAGCGCAACACCATCGGCGCCTAAGGCTAGCGCTTTGACAAAGTCGATAGGGCTAGGCTAGATAGAGGCTTTTAGTGTTTGGGAAAGCAGGGCTGAGTATTGGACGTTAGTTAGGTCAATGTGGCGGTTTTGCCGCTTTAGCAGCCTTGAATGTTTAGCGGTTAACGACTACGTTTTTTACACCACGCTATTGTTAAACGCTTATTTTTTATGAATAAGCTCTCAGTCAAAAGGTATTTAAATGAGTCAGTTACAACGAATTACACTAATCGCCTGCCTTATCTTTGCTTCAATGGTAAGCGCCCAAGAACACTACGACGCGCCATCGAAAGGCGCTAAAGATCTACCCGGTGCAAAGGGAACATTTGCCTTTAAGCCAACAGATTGGATTGCGGGTGAAATCACTTGGTGGAAAGACACTGACGGGGTTGCGCCAGATATAGCGGGTTGCCATGTCGCGACCGATGAAGAGGGAAATTTGAACGGCCGCACCTTTGGTGAAGCCTGTCTCGAAAATGGACTGCTGGTGGAATCTAACCCTGGAAAAGGTGTATTGCATAGCCATGGTGATGATACCGGACATCCAGATGTGTTTGATTGCGATGCTTGGTGTGTGGGCACAGGCAATAGCAGTGGCATGTGCATGGTTGCTCAGGCTGATCCCTGTGGGGCATCTGCCATGTGTCAGTGTCAGTAACAGTGAATAGAAAAGCTTTTTACTTTATGACCTCATTTTAGAATTATTAATGAGGTCATAAAGAGTGAATGAAAGCAATGAGTGTCGCTACCGAAGGAGTCGTTAGAGTCATTTTTTTAGCTGGACAATGTCTTGAGAGCCTTTCATATCAGGGGCTGTAGCGTTATTGATTTATTGGAGTGTTAGTTATTTATTTTATTTTATTTTGGATGAATATTTTTATATTCCAAATCCTAAATATGGTGTAAATTACGCCACCTAATCTAGTTCAACTTGTATTGATAGATAGATGCCTTTGACTGACTCAGATAATCCCTCTTCTGAGCCATTGTGTTATTTATTTTGGATACTCTACACCTCCCCAAGCCATCACTCGGCCCAAGATCTTTAGAGCATTCCCTTTTTTAAAGAGAGTTTCATTGAATATTTTATTTCTGATGTACCCATGGTCAAGCGTTGAGCCTGAAACCGACACTACACTGCGTTTAATTCACGAGTGTGTAGCAAGGGGGCATACGGTTGCGTTAGCGACGACTAGCAACCTAACCATGCGTGATTCAGAAGCCAGTGCTTTTTGCCAGGTGTTTAATAAAGACCAGGTTACACCGACTAATATCGTGTCTTTCTACAAGAGAGCAGAATTTAAGAAGTTACGCTTACCGCTAGCAGGCTTTGACAGCATTATTATGCGTGCTAATCCACCGCTAGATCCTATCGCGCTTAACTTCCTAGATTCAGTGCGTGATGACGTGTTCATCATGAACGATATCGATGGACTTCGTATTGCTAACAATAAGCTTTACACCGCTTCGTTTGATGACCCTAATAATACGTTTATTCCGGTTACTCACGTGTCAAAAACACCTGAGTACTTAGAAGAAGTACTGCGCGAGTCTACGACTGACAAGATGATCATGAAGCCGCTTGATGGCTACGGTGGTCAAGGCGTAATTTTGGTAGAAAAGGCCGCACAAAGCAGCTTCCACTCACTGCTTGAGTTTTACATCAACAGTGGCAAAGGTGGCAACTACGTTATTTTACAAGAGTACGTAGAGGGCGCTGAGCAAGGCGATGTACGTATTTTAATGCTAAACGGCGAGCCTATTGGCGCAATGAAGCGTATTCCAGCACAAGGTGAGGTTCGTTCGAACATTCACGCTGGTGGCAGTGTGGTTAAGCACGTACTGACCAAGAAAGAAAAAGAGCTGTGTAAGCACATCGGTCCTAAGCTGGTACGCGACGGTTTGTTCTTTGTTGGTATCGACGTGATTAACGAAAAGCTGATTGAAGTTAACGTACAAAGCCCTGGTGGCATTATGCGTATCAATAAGCTAAATAACGTTAAGCTTCAAAAGAAAGTCATTGATTTTGTTGAAAGTGTAGTCAATGCCAAAGAAGCATTAACACAGAGAAGAAGCGAGTTTAGAAAGGCGATTGATGATGCTCACATTATCTGAAAAAGAGTGCATTGCGTTAATAAGTAAAGGCGAGTGCTTTCATGCTGAAGTTGAAGGCGGCTCATTTATCGTAAAGATTGATGAGTATTCTCCTGTTGTATGTACGGCTATTCATAATGGTCATCGCCTGCGCGATGACCTTAAAAAGACCTTCTTGCTGACTAAAGAAGAGCGCTTTTATGAAGAAGACCCATACACAGATGAAATGCTGTCGTCATTCCCTATTGTCTTAATAGGTAACGACTCACGTTTTGAATATGACTTGAACCGCCCAAAGGCGCATTCAACCTATTTCAAAACCGCGTGGGACAAGCAAGTTTGGCAAAAGCCACTAAGCACTAAACAGCGTAGCGAAAGCCATGCTAAGCATCAGTCGTTTTATAACGTACTGAGCGCTTTGATTGCGCGCCTTGAGAAGCAGTTTAAAAACTGTATCGTGTTCGATACGCACTCATATAACCATCAGCGTATTGAAGCCGATACGCCGACGTTTAATATTGGCACCAGCCAGATTGATATCGAACGTTGGGCAGGCACGCCTAGCCAGTTTGAGAAGCAACTTAATAAAATTGAGCTGCCAAACCTTGCTGTGCGCGCTGCCACCGATGAAGTGTTTCAAGGCCGCGGCTATTTAATTGCTCATGTAAACGCGCATTTTGACAACACCTTGGTGCTACCCGTTGAAGTCAAAAAAGTGTTTATGGATGAAACCACGGGTGAGTTATACCCACTGGTTTTAGAAGAGCTAAAAGCAGGTATTAAGCAGGCGATATCTGAAACTGCCGCATTCTTTATGCGCCGTTTTGGTAAGCGTAAATCAGTGAGAAATGTCGACTTATTGTCATCGACGTTATCGCCTGAGATTTTATCATTAGATAAAAGCTTATATAAGTTAGCCAATAACGTTGCCACACTGAAATATATTAACCCGATTAATATTGCCAGTGAGCGTAAAAAGTTTTTGGCTCGCAAAGGCGCTGTGGCACCAGAGTTTCGCTATAAGCAGCTAAACCTTAATCCATATCAGTTCCGCGAGCAGCTATATAAGCTACCCGTTGAAAACGTAATGGATGCTGACATTCAGCAACTTTATCGCCATGTAATTGATAACTTAGCGACTAAGATTGACCTGCTATGTTCTATTGGCAATGACGACTTTGTTTATAACTCGCTTAAATACTACGGTCAGCCTGATAAAGACGATATTGCTAACGCAGAGTTTTTACTGCGTGCGCCAGATATCGAAGGCGATGAAGTAGAGCCGAGTTTTGATGCAAGTCATGCGGTTAAGTCATTCCAACAGCAGGCCGATGAGTGGGGCCTTAAGTGTAAGGTCGAAAAGTCATCGCGTATCGTTGCTAAAGCCATGGTCGATAGCGAGAGAAACTGCTTATTGATCAACAAAGATGCGATGTTCACTGCTAAAGAGCTTATCGCGTTTGCTAACCACGAGCTGGGCGTGCATATGTTGACTACGGTTAACGCGCGTCGCCAAAAGTTAAGAGTGCTGTCATTAGGGCTTGTGGGTAACACCCATACTCAAGAAGGTGTGGCAATTTACAGTGAGTATTGCTCAGGTAACTTGACGCTCAATCGCCTTAAAATCTTGGCTTTGCGTGTGGTTGCAGTAAACCTGATGCTAGAGCAGCGTGATTTCTCGATGACCTTCCAAACGTTAATGCGTGAATATGGTCAAACAACTGAGCAAGCCTTTACCTTAACCACGCGTGTTTATCGTGGTGGCGGCTTCACTAAAGACTTCCTTTACCTAAAGGGCTTTAGAGATATCGTTAACCTCAGCAAAACAACGCCGCTAGATAATTTATTAGTGGGTAAAGCTGGTATTTTGGACTTGTCGATCATTAGCGAAATGGTTGACCGTAACATGCTTGAAAAGCCAGTGCCGTTGTTTGAGCTTAAGCACAAATCATCTGCCGATACTGCAGTGATTGATTATTTGGTTTCGGCAATCCGCTAACCTTAATCAGCCGTTGCGAGCATTTCAGCTTGTAAGCAGATACAGCATAATGAAAACGCCTTGTTCCTAATGGAGTAAGGCGTTTTTTTGTTTCTGGCCTTAATGATAATCGACCCGTTCGACTGAGTTGTTTGCATCTGTAACTTACTGCTTTATGCTGCTTTGTAGGACCTAAGACAAAAAAAACTAACAGGGCGGACAAGTCGATGAAACTGAACCTGAGAATAAGTCAACGAATGTTCCAAGCAATAAGCCTACTAATGCTAGGCCTTTTAGCGATAGCGAGTGCTAACGCATTGGAGGCTGAGAAGATCGCTTCAGGATTCAAGGTTCCATGGGGGCTGGCTTACGTTGATGCCAATACCATGCTCATTACCCAGCGAGATGGGCTGATTAAACAGCTTAACCTTAAAACCGGTGAGCATAAGACCTTATTCAAGCCCGCTAATGTATGGGCTGAGGGGCAGGGGGGACTACTGGATATTGCGCTATCTCCTTTTGATGCCAATTTAAACAGCAAGCTTAGCAGTAAAACAGTTTATCTCACTTACAGCAAAGACGTAGAAGGTCAGGGCGCGACCGTGCTGGCATCCGCTACCTACCAAAACGGTAAACTGACAGATTGGCAGGACGTGTTTGTGTCAAACTCCCGCTCAGACACCGGCAGGCATTTTGGTAGTCGTATCACCTTTGATAATAACAGTGTGTACTTTTCCATTGGCGATCGCGGCGTACGTGAGAACGGTCAAGATACCTTAACTCATGCAGGCGCTATTTTGCGTTTAAATCCAGATGGCAGCACACCAAGCGACAATCCGTTTATTAACAATAAAGCTGTGCTAGATGAGATCTGGAGTTACGGACACCGCAATCCACAAGGCTTATTCTTTGATGCCGATAGCCAAAATCTGTGGTCAATTGAGCATGGTCCTCGCGGCGGCGATGAGCTTAACCTTATTAAAAAGGGCGCAAATTATGGCTGGCCGATAACCTCACACGGTAAAGAGTATTGGGGGCCGCTTAGTGTTGGCGACGGTAAATTAAAAGAAGGGGTTGAACCACCGGTTAAGGTGTATATCCCCTCTATCGCACCCGGTAGTTTAGTGCTTTATCGAGGCGATAAGTTTCCGCAGTTAAAGGGTAAGCTGCTTGCTGGCGCATTGAAGCTAACTCACATCAATGTGATTAGCATTAATGATGCTGATGAGGCTGTTGCCGTGCAGCGAATAATGTCAGAGCTTGGCGAGCGGATTCGAGATATTGAAGTCTCGCCCAAAGGCGATATCTATTTCAGTACTGATAGCGGCAATATTTATAAGCTTAAAAGATAGGTTCTAGGAAAAGCTAAGAAAGGTCCTAGGTCCTAGGAAAGTCGGAAAAGCGGTGGCTGTTGTAGGTCGGGCTTTAGCCCGTCAAGCTTGTGCTTTTCCTAGCAGGGCGAAGCCCGTCCTCGCAGCGAAGCGTCCTAGGTTCTAGGGCCTATGCTCTAACCTTAAGTTCTGTACAACACTTTAGTTACGTGATCATTGCCAGTAACTTGGTTGGCTGATTTATGTTCTGTACAACACTTTTATCACATGCCAACCGAACTTAGTCTTAACCAAATGCGGTGTGATGAGCTCACCTGTAAAGCAAACTTTGTCAAATTGCGGCACCATCTGACCTTTCTTAAATTCGCCTAAACTGCCGCCTTTCTTACCCGATGGGCAAGTTGAGTGCTTCTTGGCTAGTACGTCAAACTTAGCCCCTTTATTGAGCTGCTTAATAATATCTTCGGCAAGTGTTTGGTGTTTCACCAAAATGTGTAATGCGGCTGCAGTGCGCGCCATCTTAAGGCCTATATAATTTGAAACTAATGGGCGAGATTATATCGTTTATGGTGTGTCTTAGGCTAGCGTTAAGCTAAAGTGACGCTGATATACGCATTCGTGTGTCGTTATTGCTTGCTCTATAATGATGGCCTTAAAGTCACATAACAGTCTCAGTTGGGAACCGATAAGTGTTAAAAAGCCGCAGTTATAAACGTATAGGTCCAGACTATCGCTTTGATGAACAAGTGAGTTTTGTTGATATCAAACAGGTATTCGGTCTTGGTCATATTCGCCTTGGTAAGTGGGTTGAAAACGAGGAGCGGGATAAAGCGGCTAACCTGATTTTTGATTCGTTAGCAGATTTAGCCTTTATTTTAAAGTTGCCACCTAAAGCTCTTGGCCTGCGTGAAACTTTAAATCTTGCGTTTGGCAGCGGCGGCCAAAAAGGCGTACAAGCCCATTATGCGCCGCATAAGCGAGAGTTAGCCTTGGCTAAAAATGCTGGCGCAGGCGCGCTTGCTCATGAGTTCTGGCATGCGTTTGACCATTATATTGCGCCTAAATCTTTTCATACGGCAGCGGGTGCGATCTCCTTTGCTAGCCACAGCTGGATAGCCGATGTTAAGCCGATAAAGCATCCGCTGAATCAGCGTTTAGAGCGGGTATTTGAGGTGACGATGCTTTCTGATAATGGCAGCGATGGCCATGACTATGTCAGTCGGGCAATTGCGCTCGATAAGCAGTACAGTACTCAGTACTTTTCACGGCCAACCGAGTTAATGGCGCGGGCCTTTGAGAGCTGCATTGAGTCTTATCAAGATATTAGTAATCCTTACCTGGTAGATGAAACGGTAAAGTCGTCACTATTTGATGCGGGCGGTTATCCGACGCTTGAGCATAGACAAGCGATTTTTAAAACTCTCATCGCTTATTTTGAGCCTTTAGGTGATGCGATAGGGCGAGAGTAGCAGTCATCTTAAATCAGAGAAGCTAACGAAAAACGGGGGGCTTTTCGTTAGCTTAACGGTGTTAAAACGTGACTGAGTAGTTTGCGTCTTGTGGGGACGTCATTGCGATATCGGTAATCGTTGTTGTACCTAAGCTATAAGGTGCAATTTTAGCGGCAATTTTATTAGCGCCATTAGAGAGTGCGAATTGATGGAAACTCTGACCGTTACACATGAGTTTAGGAAACACTCTGCGCTTGTTGATTTTATGTTCCTGCATGGTTCTGTTAAACAAAAAGAGGTTGTTACTTAAGCCTGTTTTACAGACGGCGATGAGTGTTTTCTCTAAATTAGGTTCCATTGCTGCTGATGCATTAAAGGTGATAGAGCTTAGTACCATCGCGGTTAATGTAATCATTTTCTTCATCGTTTGCTCCTTGCGTTATGAACTTAAATTAGCTTTAAGCTATGCGTTTGCATGGAGCTATTTAAGCGCAAGCTAATAAGAAAAGATGTGCTAACTTTGTATACAATTGTATCTTTATCTTTATCTCAATTCAGTTGATGTCTGCAGGTAACAGCATGTGTATTTGGTGCTGATATGGGGATATCTAAGTGAGACTTTAAAAATAAAAAGCCCGCAATAAGCGGGCTTTACTGTTAATCAAAGCGTGAGTTTAACGATTGAAACCTAAGCTTGTTAAGCGCTCTTCACTTTCCAATTAACTTCTTCACCAGCAAAGAAGGGCACGATAGGGTTACCGTTTGGCAAGATGATTTCGCTCGGAACAGTCCATTTCTCTTTCACTAGCGTTACCGTGCTGGTGTTGCGCGCAAGGCCATAGAAGTCAGGACCATGCTTACTGGCAAAGCCTTCAAGCTTATCTAGTGCACCTAAGTCATCAAAGACCTGTGCATATAGCTCTAATGCACTCCACGCGCTGTAACAACCGGCGCAGCCACAAGCTGATTCTTTGCGGTGCTTCTCGTGCGGCGCAGAGTCGGTGCCTAAGAAGAACTTACTTGATCCTGTTGCAACCGCAGCGCGAAGCGCCTCTTGGTGGGTGCTGCGCTTAAGGACTGGCAAGCAGAAGTTATGTGGGCGCACGCCACCAACAAGCAGGTCATTACGGTTAAGCAATAAATGCTGCGGGGTAATCGTTGCCGCCACATTGTCTGCTGCTGACATAACAAAGTCAGCCGCCTCTTTAGTGGTGATGTGCTCAAATACCACTTTTAGGCTTGGGAAAGAGGCAACGATGCGCGCAAGGTAGCGCTCAATAAATATGGCTTCACGGTCGAAAATATCGATATGCGATTCAGTGACTTCACCGTGTACCAATAGCAACATACCGTGCTTAGCCATGGCTTCAAACACAGGGAACAGCGCATCAAGCGTTTTGACTGCTGCGTCTGAGTTGGTGGTTGCACCAGCTGGGTAAAGCTTTGCTGCAACAACGCCGGCAGCTTTAGCATCAATGATGTCTTGCTCTGTAGTGTTGTTGGTCAAGAAGATGGTCATTAGCGGCTCAAAAGTCGAACCTGCAGGGCGCGCAGCCAAAATACGTTCACGATACTCAGTTACCATCTTGGCATCAGTGACAGGTGGCAAAAGGTTAGGCATTACGATTGCACGTTGGAACAAGCGAGCAGTTGCTGGAACGGTTTCTTGCAACATATCGCCATCGCGAAAATGAAGGTGCCAATCGTCAGGGGTAAGTAGGGTGATCTGCGTCATTATAGGTTCCTAAGCGTTTACGACAAAGTATTAGGCTTTTTTATAAGCGCTGTATTGTGCCTGAAATTGCATGAGCTTAATAGCTTGAACCTTAACTAACCCTGCTTTAATCCGTGCTAAATATTCATAGCTGACACTAAGCGCGATGACTCAGGAGTAATATTTCAGATAGTGCTTGTGCTATTTTTGTTGCTTGCGATAATTCCCCGCTCTTTCTATCTGAAATAAGCTGGTATGCGTTTAGACAAATTTATCTGTAAAAGTACCGAACTGACTCGCAAGCAGGCTAGCGAGTGTATCGAGCGCGCTGAAATTAGCGTCAATGGTAAATGGGTCACAGATGTTGGCTTTCAGGTACATGAAAGCAATGCCATCTTGTTTCAAGGGCAGAGGTTGGTTGCACGGCCGTCGCGCTATATTATGCTACATAAGCCAATCCATACCTTAAGCTCGAATGTTGATGGCGATTATCCAAGCCTGTTTAACTGTATTAAGCTCGAAAGAGTGGAAGATTTACACATTGTAGGTAGGCTTGATGCCGACACGACAGGCTTAGTGCTACTGACCGATGACGGTCGTTGGTCGTTTGATATTATCAGACCCGACAAACAGTGTGAAAAGACCTACCGAGTGACCTTAAGAGACCCGGTTGCCGAAGACGTTGCTGAAAAGTTTATACAGGGTGTGCAATTGCAAAATGAAAAGGCACTAACACTCCCTGCGAAGCTTGAGATAGTCACGCCTAAAGAGGTGTTACTCACCATTACCGAGGGCAAGTATCATCAGGTGAAGCGGATGTTTGCCGCTGTGGGTAATCGCGTCAACGGCTTGCATCGTGAGCAGATAGGCGAGCTTAAACTCGATGTTGAGCTGGGGCTGTGGCGCTATCTGAGCGAGATTGAAGTTAAGCAATTGTCGACACCAACGCCGACACGGCCCTTAAAGGAATCGTCAGCTAAGTAACCACTCGGCTCAAACTTAAACTCAAACTCAAACTCAAACTCAAACTCAAACTCAAACTCAAACTCAAACTCAAACTCAAACTCACTCGGCACTTGCTTCATTTGGCGATTAGTCAGTCCAGTGCAGTACATTGTGAATGATTGACCAACGCGGCTCTACTTTTTTAGCGCCTTTACCTAGCATCCAATAATCGTAAATAGCTGCTTGGGTACCATCAACTTTACGTAAGCGCTGCCAATTATTGATGTAGTTGAGCAGCGACTGGTTATATTGTGCGACTGCGTACGCCACAGGATAATGTGTTTTATTTTCCAGCAGTGCAATACCGTAGCCCGGGAAGAACAAGGTCCAGGCAGAGCCTGCCTGAGCACTGATCACTACCGCATCATATTTGTGTTTTTTCTGCCTAAAGAAGTCTTTGTAGCCTTCAATTTTTACAAACTTGAGCTTGGGGGCGAAACGCTTAGCCTCTTCGATAGCGTCGCTATGTTCAACATAAGCTATGGTCATGCCCTGCATCTCTTTAATTTTTTCGTTACTTTTAAAGTCGTTCACCAAATAGTCTTTAGTCGCTATAGCAAGGTTAAGCTCCAGCACTGGGTTAGCGTAACTTAAGGCATCCATCTGCTCGATGTCCATGGCAAGGCCTGACATGGCAATATCAAAAAAACCCGCTTTTAGAGAGGCGACCAGTTGGTCTTTTTTAAAGGGAATAAATTCAATTTTCACCTTTAAGTCTTCTGCAAGTTTCGTCGCCATAGCGGTATCAAACCCGACTAAGTGTCCAGCATTGTTGTAATAACTAAAGGGCACGTTACTAGGGATATAACCTACGCGTATGGTGCCTGCATTTCTAATCGCTTGTACGCTTCTAATGGGTGTGGTGGGTGTTTGCCCAACAATGGGGAATTGCTTCTTTACCTTTGTAGGCACTTTATCGGCAACCTGCATGTTGGCGATAACGCCACTGGTGATCTCTGGACTATGAATAAACATCCCCATGCCGACGCGGCAAACTAATAAGGTTGCAAACACACTGATAGCAATGCCTAAACTCATCTTCAATAGTTGCGGCGGGCGTATTTTTAGTGACTTTTGAAACAGCGATGCGGTTAATAAGGTGAGTGCAAACAGATTCATTACCGCCGCAATCGAGTTAAATTTACCTGTGATAAAGCCAGACATCACGAATAGCTGAAACAGATCGGCAGGCAGTTTCACTAAATCGAGCATAAATGGAATTGCCACATAGACACTGCCAAATAGTGCTAATAGCCCACTGAACGATAACGATGGAATGTTGGCAATATCCACGGGAGTACCATTAAACCAGCCAGCAAAATAGACGAACATAATAACGGTGAGCTTACCGATGTTAGGGAAGGTAAAGGCAATAGGCACCAAAATTTCAATCAAGGTTGCCCCGTCTTCACATAAGTCATCGTGCTCGCGCATCACCTGCTTACACTCTTCAACAATCACCGGGATTACGATGAAGATGTTACCGGTAGCAAAAGCGGTGACTAGGCTAGATCTAGAAATGCGCAGAGCTTGAGCAAAGGTAATGGGCGTCAGTGATGCCACAATCCAGGGCAATACCCAAAATGTGAGTAGCAAACACAGCACAAAGTAGCTGATAAGGTAAACCTGCATACTGGCAAACTCATCGACTCCCATGGTGCCTGCTGCCGAGGCCGACATAGCAAAAATACCGATAGGTAGAATTTTCACTAGACCTTGAGTAATGCGCGAAAAAATTTCTGAGCTGGTATGCATAAAGGTCAGTATTTGCTGCTTATGCTCGCCTTGCATGCCGATAAGCGCAAGCCCCATAGCGATGCTAAATACCACCATGGCAGGCACATAACCATCAGCCATGGACTCAAAGGGGTTAGAGGGAATATACAGCTTGAAATAATCGATTGGTGTAACAGGTTCAATGCTGCTGGTACTAAAGAAGGAGGCCGATTCGATAACAGGGAAAGACAGCGGCATTAAAGCAATCATTACAATCGCTAATAGCCAAAGCAGCAACATGATAAGACCGGCGCGGCTAAAAATAAGTTTGGCTGTGTTTTTTTGCAGTTTACCAATACCGCCAACGAGTGACACAACGATATAGGGCAGTACCGTCATCTGCATCAGCAAGATCACCCCTGTGCCTATGGTCGCCATCCAAGCGATGGATTCCCCGAAAAACAGCCCCACGGCAAAACCAACAAACATGGCCACTAACATCTGGGTTGAGCTGGACATTGCAAGAGCTTTCTTTAGCACGCACATCACCTAAGTAGTTTGAGATCCCAGTGGAAAGATTTTTAGCACAGTTAAAAAGAAGCGTTAACTGTGACTGGGAAATGTTATTTATTATAAGTTCGGTATTGGTTTACTTTAAAGCAATAAATTTAAAACTTGGGCATAAAGGTTAACATTAGCAGCGGGTTAAGTGTTTAGCCGCTAAGTCGATAAATGCCCTGACTTTAGGCGATAAGTGTTTACGGCTCGGGTAAACGACAAAAACATCGATATCGGAATTAGGAAAGTGTTCAAATAAAATCTCTAGCTGATCACTTTCAAGCGCATCTCGCATATAGAAACTCGGTAAACGAGTGATGCCATGACCCGCCAGTGCCATATCCAGCTGCATATCACCATTGTTGCAGAGTATTTTTGGGCGAATATCAACGACAAAATGTTTGCCGTCATGATCAATATAATCCCAGCGGCTTGGCTGCTTATGATTGGAGTAGCAGATGCCGTAGTGTGTTTCTAATTCTCTGGGATGGTGGGGTTTTCCGTGGCGTGAAATATACGCTTTCGACGCCACAGTGTAGGCTTTGCAGCTATAAAGTTTGCGGCAAATAAGGCTCGACTCTTCAAGGTGTGCTGATGCTCTAATAGCTAAATCATAACCGTCGGCAATCACATCGGTGCGTTTATCGCTTAAATCTAAGTCTAAACTTACATTGGGGTATCGCTGCAGGTATTCAGAAATAATAGGCTTAAGGTAGTTTTGCGCAAAGCCGACCGGGCAACTTAATTTAAGTACACCGCGGGGGCTGACATCATGTTGAGTGACCAAGCCCACCGCCTGTTCGGCATCAATTATTAACTGTAAGCACTGCTGATAGTAAGCCTCTCCCTCGGGTGTTAAGCCGATAGAGCGGGTGGTTCTATTGAGTAGCCTGACCCCAAGTCGAGCTTCAAGCTTATTGACCTCTTTACTCACATAAGAGGTAGAGTGACCTAAAGCCTCTGCCGCGGCTGAGAAGCCAGCACTTTTTACGACTTGGACAAATATTACAATTCCATCAAATAGCTTATTTATAGTCATATTCATCCCTTGATTAATAGCTATATGGAAATAGTGATTATCTTTTGAGGTTATTAATCTTTATTTGTCATCAATATACACTGCTCTACATCGAGTTGTCGTTCTAAACTTAACCTTTGCTTAATTGTGAGCACGGTACTTGAACCCAACGCATTTTGCAGAGTTAACTGCAGTCACTGAATATGAGAGTCCTATTATGAAACTATTAGCCTTCGCAGCCAGCAGCAGCACTAAGTCAATTAACAAGCAACTTGCAACCTATGCAGCATCATTAGTGCAGGGAGCTGAGGTTGAAATTCTTGATATTAACGATTATGAGATGCCACTTTTTAGTCAGGACCGAGAAGAAGAGCTTGGTCACCCAGAGCTGGCGCAGCAGTTTTTTGCCAAGATTGGTGAAGCCGATGCCATTATTATCTCTTTTGCTGAGCATAATGGTTCATACACTGCCGCTTATAAAAACCTGTTTGACTGGACATCACGTATCGACATGAAAGTGTTTCAAAACAAGCCAATGCTATTACTTGCTACCTCTCCTGGGCCGGGCGGTGCATCAAGCGTATTAGCTGCAGCTTCAGGATCTGCGCCATACTTTGCTGCAGATGTCAGGGCAACGCTCTCAGTGCCAAGCTTTTTTGATAACTTCGATATGGAAACGCAAGTGTTGAGAAATCCTGAACTTGTAGCGGCGTTGAAAGAAGCGGTCGTTTTATTGAAATAAGTTAAAGTTTAAATAAGCTAAGGTTTAGATAAACAAGGGTTGAGGTTTGACCTATTGATATCATTATTTTTTTACCGATAAAAGCGCCAGCTGCTGGCGCTTTTATCGGTTTAGCTATTTTTTATCACATCACATGTATATCGCGAGATTCTTTATCAGAGCTCGTTTAAGTGATAGCCGCTTGTTTAAGGCGTAACTTTGATGCGCTCAACGTCAGTCGCTGGTGGATCAATCATAAAGTCAAGCTGTACCTTTGCCTGTTTAAGGCCTTTACTGCTTTCACTGTACTGCCACTGCTTAAGTGCCGTTGTCGCAGAGCTATCAAATACCCCTTCAGGTGATGACTTAACAACGCTGACATTGCTAACCGCACCACTTGGGCTGATATCAAACTGTAAGACAACAAAACCACTTTGGTGAGCGTTAGCAGCTTCAATAGGATACTTAGGCTCGATACGGGTTGTTGGGTGAACAGCGTCATGGTTGTGATCGCCGGCTTGCACCTGCTGATTGAGCAGCAAGCCACTGATCCCTAATGCGATAGTCAAACCGATAATGGCAAAACCGCTCTGACCTTGTTGAAATGTCTTCATTTGCATAATACGCTCCTTGAGTATGTTTTTATTTCCATAATGTGTGTGTAGCAGGCCATGATGAGCTTGCTGGGAGTAGGCTAACAGCACTTGGCTATAGCTGATTCTTTGTTGTTTATTCAATGATTGAGTGACAAAGGCATCACAGGCTAACTCTTGATCATCTCGAAATCGTCGATAAGCGAGCCAACAAATAGGGTTAAACCAGAACAGGCTGAGTGCGCTGTAAGCCAATAAATTACTGAACAGATCTCGGCGCTGGTGGTGGTATTGCTCATGGGCGATAATCGATTGCTGCTCATCGGCGTTAAGTTGAATAAAATTAGAGGGCAGTATGATTTTCGGGTTAAGGACCCCGACGAGCATTGGTGATTGCACATTGGGGTGGCTATAGCTCGGTAAGTTGGCGCCAGTGTGATTGACTCTAGTCGCAGTGCTTAATAAGCGCGTTAACGTAATCGCTTGTAGGCTGAGCAGAGTCACCATAGCCGCAATGCCGACTAACCATATCGACAGTGCAATCTTGGCGTAATCGCTGGTTTGAACTGTAGCCATAGTTTTGCTAGCGATAACGCTATAGTGAGCGAATTGTTCTGCTTGGGCTGCAGCAAGAGTGTAGGGCATGCTTGTGATTAACGCAGAGCTTATCAGCAGAGCGGGGACAGCTAACCATAGCTGGTAGGTTTTACGGGCCCCCAATCGCTGCTGTAAAAAGCGGTGTCCTATTAATAAGCCACCGCAAATCAGGCTGAGTAATAGGGTTTGCTGTGCCATCCATAGCATCATGATTTGTTGTCCTTTTGCCAGGTGTCAATCAGTTGTTGTAACTCGGCGACATCATCGGCGCTGAGTTTGTTTTGTTTTGCGAAACCAGCCACTAAGGGAGCAACGCGACCAGAGAACAAGCGCTCAATAAAAGATTCGCTTTCTTTGAGCTGGTATTCACTCTGTTCGATGAGCGGGAAGTAGAGGTAAGAGCGTCCCTGCTTGTCAAATCCAATGGCTTGCTTTTTTACCAGACGATTGAGTAATGTTTTTATGGTTTTCTCGTGCCAGTCATTAGTGCGAGATAATTCACTGATCACATCACTGGCGCTAATCGGCGAAGATTGCCAAAGAATATTAAGCACACACAGCTCGGCATTACTGATTTCTTTCATAGCAAATCCTTGTTAATAAGCTCTCTTTCATGGTTATCCTTGCCTCATTATTGTTACGATTACAGCTGTAATGTATATTTAAGATTACAAATGTAATCGAATTGTGCAAGAGTTATTTTGTATAAATCTTGAACTATATAAGCCGTGTTTATATAAGTAATTGTTTAATAAGTGTTGTACCGCGTGGGTATCACTGAAAATGTCAGAGTGTTTAGCCGAAATGAATTTTTAAGTACCACTTTGATACATGCGCAGATAGAATACTGCTCACAACGTGCCCTCAACAAGGATAGTAAAGGTATGACGTCATACTTTCCTCGTATAAATTGTGCCCTGATGAGCACCGTTTTATTCACTTTTCCTGTGTACAGTTTAAGCAATGAAGCTATTAAGGTAGAAGTTGATAAAACACCCCAACAGCTAGCTATATTTAGCCAAACTTTTAATTTCAGTTTACCGCTAGACTGGAAGTTGGCTTTTACCAATCAGCAAGATGACATGTTCTCCGCCGAGTTCGTGCCAGCATCTCAAACGTTACAAACTTGGTCATCAATGTTGTGTGTGCAAGGCTTTAAAGGGCTGACAGAAGACATTAGCCCACAAGCATTTTTACAGACAATGGCTGAAGTCTATTTTGAAAGTTGCCAAGGCGAATCGGTATTTGAAGCGTTAGCGAGCGAGCCGCTCAATGATCATCAAACAGCCAGTGCGATTATAGGCTGTACTAACATGCCTAACTCTCATATTAATTCGGTACAAGGCATTGCTTACGGTAAGGTGCTCACCCAAGGTGAGATTGGCCATTACACCGCAGTGAGAGGCGAGCAGGATCTGTATTTAATTCATAAATCGATTCGAGGTGAGGTTTTTACGAAAGAAAATCCACCCATCAAAGCGCAAAATTATCAAGAATTCCTATCGACGATTATGCCCTTAAGCCTTTATTAATGTATTAAGAAAGTACAGAGAGTTGGTGTTAAGTTGTTGATTTTAATCTTGATGTGTTTTTTAGTGTACGAGGGTGAATATTCTTCGTCTTTGTGACGGCGTTTAAATTGTGCTTAGGTTAGACATTTAACCGTATAGACGTCTATAATGCGCGCACTCTCAACAGTGGTGTTTTTTCACTCTTGAGCGCAAACTCATGTTATTAAAAGCATGCTATTAGAAAAAATACAATTTCAGTCAACTTTATTGGTGCCTCAGGTTACGGCGTAACTTAGGGATAATCGGGAAGTCAGTTAAATTCTGACACTGCCCCCGCAACGGTGAATGGTGAGAGACAAGTGCGCCTTAATGGATAGGTGTTGAAAGCTTGTATTCGGGTATTAATACGTTAATACAGAACCTAAGTCCGGAGACCGGCCAACAAAGTGATTTCGATGATTTCGGCGGGCAGATCTCGAAATGCGGCATTTTACGAGCAAGACAAAGAGTGGAATTTTCCATTTATTTGGTCGTGTCACCGTGACGTATTTGCCCCGTTTTCCTTTAGGAGTCAAAGGTAAAATGGGAACACAACCATCAAAAATTGCACTGCTAGTTAGCAGTCTTATCAGTTTATCCACATTCTCGGCAGTCGCCGAGGACGGCAATTCAAACGCTGTTAACGTCGATGAAACGATTACCGTAACCGGTTCACGTTTTGATAGAACGGCCCTGCAGCAGTTAACGGTTATCAATACCGTTGAGCGTGAAGAGATTGCACGCCTTAACCCCAAATCTGTTGCAGACGTTTTAGAAACACTGCCCGGTGTTAGTGTTTCGCGTAATGGCGGTGCGGGGCAGGCCACTTCAATTAGTATTCGTGGTAGTAATTCAAACCATGTGTTAGTGCTGATTGATGGTGTGAAGGTCGGCTCTGCAACATTAGGTACCGTTAGCTTTAACACCTTATCACCTGAAAATATTGAGCGAATCGAAGTATTAAAAGGGCCGCGAGCGTCAGTGTGGGGCAGCGATGCCATTGGCGGCGTCATTCAAATATTTACCCGTCAGCTGAAAGGCGGTGAGTGGTTTGCGGGAGCCGAATACGGCACTAACGATTATATACGTGGTTCATTTGGCGCAGGCATGACACATGGGAACGGCAATACCACACTGAGCGTAAACCACGAACAATCTGACGGTTATGATGTGTATAACGGCGCTGAAGTTGAAAATGACGATGATGGCTACAAGCGCAATGCACTTTCTTTGATAGGCTCGCAGCAAATTAATCAAAATTGGCAAGCATTATGGAATGGCATGTACGACAAGGGAAATACTCAATATGATGATATCTACGCCTCAGGTTCGGCGGATGAGTCAGATTATGAGAACTACCTCTGGAACTTAGCAACACAATACACTAATGACAGATTTACCAGTAAGTTAGCCTTGAGCCAATCTCGCGACTATAACGAGAACTTCCGTGGTGATGATGCCAGTGTGGCCATTTCTGAGTTTGAAACTAAGCGCGACCAGATCAACTGGAGTAACCAATACTTAGCGGCAAATGAACTGACGTTAACGGGCGGCATCGATTGGTCAAATGAGTCTGTTAAGGGCGATTATGCCCAAGATGAGCGTGATATTTTTGCTGCATACGGGCTAGTTGAAAAGCAGTGGGAGCATTTACTCGCAGAAGTGGCTGTGCGTTATGATGACGTAGAAAATGTCGATAGTGAAGTGTCTTATAATGCCAGCCTTGGTTATCAGTTTAACGACCAATGGCGACTCGCTGCGACAACGGGCACGGCCTTTAAAGCACCGACCTTTAACGACCTTTATTGGCCGGATTCGGGTAATGCTGAGCTCATCTCTGAAACTTCACAAAGTTATGATTTAACGTTGCATTTTAATGCTAAAGATATCCGTGCTTATGTCAGTGTATTTAAAAATAGCATTGATAACTTGATTGCTTGGGCGCCTACGGGAGAAAAAGATGATTACGGTTGGGATATCTGGAAGCCAGCCAATATCAATAATGCCGAGATTAGTGGTATCGAAGTGTCGGCAAACTATCAGTTGTTCAGCCTTGAGCATCAGCTCGGTTATACCTATCTGGATGCGGAGAATAAACAAACTGGTGAGCAGCTAGTCGGTCGCAGCGAGAATGAGTTTAACTATATGTTGAGCTATAGCTGGGAGCGTGTTGATGTGTTGGCTAACTACCATTACCAAGGTAAGCGCTATGCTGGGTACGATCAGTTCTTGGATGCTTATCATAAGCTGGACTTGAGTCTTGGTTATCAGCTCGATGATGCATGGAGCCTGCGTTTAAAAGCTAACAACCTGTTTGACGCAGAGATTATCTCAGATCAAAACTACTTTAGCCCAGGCAGAGAGTTGTTCTTGAGCGTCAGTTATCAAGCGTTCTAGAGCCGCAGATAAAAGCGAATATTAAGCCAGAACTTGTGTCTGGCTTTTTTTATGTTATTTTTTGAAGAAACCATCAGCCGAAAGTTTATTAATGAAACCTTTATTGATGCGTAACTGCGTTAGTCGATTGATCGTGATTTCAGCGTTACTGTTATTACAGGCATGCTCTGGTGCAAGCATTCCCCCATTACCCGGTAACGCACGGGTTTTAGCTTTTGGCGATAGTCTCACCTACGGTGTAGGCGCCTCTGAGGGGATGGATTACCCAAGTCAGCTTGCAACAATAAGTGGCTTTGAGGTGATTAATGCCGGGGTGTCGGGTGAGACAACTACGGCGGGGGTATCGCGTTTAGGACCATTACTCGATAAATACTCGCCAGAGTTATTAGTCTTGCTTGAAGGCGGCAATGATTTTTTGAGAAATCATTCTATTACCAGGACTAAGTCGAATTTGGCCGCCATGATTGAAATGGCGCAATCGAAGCAGATCCCCGTTTTATTGGTTGCTGTACCGCAAAAAAGTCTATTTCTATCGGTATCGCCGATTTATGAGGAGCTTGCAGAGCAATATCAACTGGTTTTAGTCGAAGATGCCTTGAGTGATTTATTAAAAAGCCCAAGTAAAAAGTCAGATGCAATACATTTGAATGATGAGGGCTATTTAGTACTCGCTAATGCTATTTTTAACTCTATTTAACAATTAGTTATGTTTGAATTGCTCGTTGGTTTTCACAGCGCCATCGAGCAGATGTTTGAGTGGTATCAGTAAAACAGTGTTGGTTGATCCACAAATTTATACAATGGAGTTAAATTATTGCTCCGCAGACGGCAGAAACTTGATAAGGTAGTCGCTTATATGGCTTAACCTATAGCGTACTATTGTGGGTTAATTTGCACATAATTTAGTCCATACAATTATTTAATAATAATAAGGTTTAACGTTTCGCATGACAGATCTTGAGCAGCAAGTATTTACTCAAGTACGTGCCATTATCAGCAATGAAGAGCAGGTAATTGGTCGTAGAGGGATCCTTATCCCATTGAAAAAAGCTATTATTGCAGACGGTGATATTCGTAATGTTATTGATATCGTCTCATCAGATCCTGCTTTATCGGCCCACCTGCTTTGGCGTAGTAACAGCGCTGATCACTCAACGCCTCAATCGAGTAAAAATCGCTCATTGAAAGATGCGTTAGTGCGCTTAGGGCAAGTCAATATCTATCGCTATGCATTTACTTTTTATCTAAAAGAGCGTTTAGATGAATTGAATGAGCCTTATAAAAAGCTGGTATACGGCTATTGGGCACTGACGGAAGCGATTGCAGTGGATGCGATTGATCAGCTGTATCAAATGGAGGGTCTACAGATAAACCCTGACGAGGTGCAAACCTTGGCATTATTTAGTGTATTTGGTGACATTATTGCACTGACTGCATTTGCGTACCTGAACTCAGAGGGTGAGCAAAACTACCCGATTAGCGCCCTAAAATCGGTGATTGAAGGCCAGCAAAAAACATTAACCCTTGAAGCATTCGAGTCGTTAGGTTTAGACGAAGATCTACGTGAAGAGTTTTTAATCGCACATAATTTACGTCAGACTCATAATGTAAATTCTCCTGGATTAGTATTGAGGCGTGTATTGGCAAAAAGAGGCTTATTGCTTAAACCAATATGAGCGTTCAATAAAAAGCCTGCAATAAGCAGGCTTTTTCATCTGTAAAATGCACTAGATTAATTTCTGTTTGGCTAAGCCTTCTTTGGCGACCAACTCTAGCCAATGTTGAGCTAGACGCGCATTGGCTCCATTGCGACGATACGCACCAAACAATGGGCGTTTTAGGCCTTCAGGCCCAAGCTTTACACTCGTTAGGCTAAGTCCATGTGCTTCGCTAATAGACCAACTCGGCAGTGCGGCTATACCGTCTTTACAGGCGATACGCTGAAGTAACATCATGGTTAAATCACACTTCACCTGAGGGCCAGCTTTTATGCCCGCAGGCTCTAAGAAATGGCGATATATATCTAAACGCTCAAGTGAAACCGGATAACTTAAAATCGATAAGTTCTCTAATTGTTTTGGTGTGACATATTCTTGCTGCGCCAGAGGATGATCGCTGGCAACAACTAACCTAACTTCAAAATCAAATAGATGCTGATAAGCAATTGACTGGCCGGGTACCGGATCTGAGGTCAAAACCACATCTAACTCGCCAATTTCTAATGCGTTCAAAGAGTCGAACAGATGACGACTTGATAGGTCGAGATCGGCCTGTGGATATTGTTGTCTAAACTCTTCCATTACAGGCATTAACCAGCGGAAGCAGCTGTGGCATTCGATGCCGACGCCTAAATGATTGTCTCCATCGGCCAAACCTTTCTTTAAGTCAACTTCAGTCTCGATCACTTTTGGCAGAATATCTTCAGCAAGGTTGAGTAATCTCGCGCCTTCTTGCGTGAAAGAGAGGGGCTTACTCTTACGCACAAAAATAGCTGAGTTAATTCGAGTCTCTAACTCCTTGATCTGATGCGACAGTGCTGACTGAGTGACGAAGCGTTTTTTTGCCGCCCCAGCGAGGCTGCCGCTTTCTTTTAGGGCAACTAACGTACGTAAATGTCTAAGCTCTATCATTTTATCCTCACATGAAATTCGTTCATGTTGCGCTTGAATTCGTTTCGATTGCGAATACATAGGCTAACACAATAAACTTCTAGACGTCCAGACGCCCGTTGTTATGTTTAGTTTTATGAAATTCAGACGGGCGCTAACTCTGAATTTTGCTCATCTTAACACCAAAAGGTATACAATATGCAATTAAATAGTTTGGGATTTCCACGAATTGGTCGTTTACGAGAACTAAAATTTGCCTTAGAGAAGTATTGGCGTGGTGAAATTGAGCAGTCTCAGTTACTTGATATTGCCAAAGAATTACGCCAAAGCCATTGGCAGTGGCAAGCCGATGCTGGGGTAGCGTTATTACCCGTTGGTGATTTTGCTTTCTATGATCAGGTGTTAACCCTAAGCGCGACGTTAGATGCAATCCCCGCTCGTCATCGTGGCGATACTGCAACAGATATTGATACCTTATTTCGTGTCGGACGTGGCCGTGCACCGACAGGCATTGATGCGCCAGCCGCTGAAATGACTAAGTTTTTCAATAGCAATTATCACTATATCGTGCCCGAACTCAGCGCAGACCAAAGCTTTGATATTGGCTATGAGCAGTTATTTGATGAAGTGACAGAGGCACAGGCCTTAGGTTATAAGGCCAAACCCGTTATTCTCGGGCCGGTTTCTTTTCTCTATTTGTCTAAAACGGTGGGTTCAAATTTCGACAAGCTAAGCTTGCTACCTGCATTGATTGAGGCATATCACAAGATCCTTGCCCGCTTCGAAAGCCAAGGTGTTGAGTGGATCCAGTTAGATGAACCTATCTTGGCTCTAGAGTTAGCAAGTGACTGGCAAGCCGCAATTAGCCTGACTTATGCTGACTTGGCTCAAAGCAAGCTCAAGATCTTGCTGGCCAGTTATTATGGCAGTATTGAACATCATCATCAGCTGGTGTCGTCGCTTGCGGTTGCTGGTTTACATTTAGATCTTGTCACAGCACCAGAGCAATTAAACGCCTTTGCAGCGACCTTAAAGCAAGAGCAAATATTATCGGCGGGGGTGATTAATGGCCGCAATGTGTGGGCGGCTGAGCTTGATAACTTAGCTGAGCAACTATCGAGTGTTGCTCGAGATCTTAAGCAGCGTTTATGGTTATCCCCCTCGTGTTCGTTATTGCACAGCCCGGTGGATTTAGAGGTAGAAACAGGGCTCGCGCCAGCACTAAAGCTGCAATTATCTTTTGCTAAGCAAAAGTTGGCAGAACTCAATAAGCTCAAAGTCTTGCTAACCGAGCCAAATTCGGCAGACGCCCACGCCATTATTAGTGAGTGCCAAGCAAGACGCGGTGCCCGTGCCAAAGCCGCTAATCAAGAGGTGATAGCCAGAGTCGAGGCATTGACCGAGGATGATTATCTGCGTGATGATGTATTTGCTGTAAGGCAAGCAGCGCAAAAGCAAAAGTATCGTTTACCGCTATTGCCAACCACCACTATAGGTAGCTTCCCACAAACCCCTGCAATTCGTGGCCTGCGCAGTCGCTGGCGCAAAGGTGAAATTAGTGTAGAACACTATAATGAGCAGTTGCGCCAAGTAACCAGAGACACTATCGAACGTCAGTTAAAGCTCGATATTGATGTGCTGGTTCATGGTGAAGCTGAACGCAACGACATGGTTGAATATTTTGGCGAGCAGCTAGAGGGTGTTGGCTTTACTCAGTTTGGTTGGGTGCAAAGTTATGGCTCTCGCTGCGTTAAACCACCACTTATTTATGGTGATGTAGCGCGTCCGCTGGCAATGACTGTTGAGTGGGCAGAGTTTGCCCAAAGCCTAACGGAAAAGCCAGTTAAAGGCATGTTAACGGGGCCTGTCACCATCTTGCATTGGTCTTTCGCTCGTGAAGATATCAGCCGTGAGCAGATTGCCATTCAGATAGGCTTAGCGATTCGAGATGAGGTGGTCGAACTGCAAAATGCGGGTATTGGTATTATACAAATTGATGAGCCCGCTTTTCGTGAGGGCTTACCGTTGAAAAAGAGCGATTGGCAGCATTATTTAGATTGGGCTGTTAACGCCTTTAAACTGAGTGCCGCAGGAGTGACTAACGAAACCCAAATTCACACTCACATGTGTTACAGCGAATTTAACGAGACCATTGGCGCAATTGCTGCGATGGACGCTGATGTGATCACTATTGAGACCTCACGGTCTAGAATGGAGTTGTTAAGCGCGTTTGAAGATTTTAACTACCCAAATGAAATTGGTCCGGGTGTTTACGATATTCACTCGCCAAATACGCCAACGGTTGATGAAATCGTCAGTTTGATGGAAAAGGCTGCCAGTAAAATCGCTATTGAACAGTTGTGGGTTAACCCAGATTGTGGGTTAAAAACACGTACTTGGGATGAAGTTGAACCAGCATTGGTTAATCTTGTTGAGGCGACGAAGATTTTGCGGCGCAAATTAGGCTAGCGCTATTCCCCTAGTGAGTTAATTAAGCAAACGAGCTAAAGCATTACCCGTCTAACGGCGCTTTAGCTCGTCATTGGCTCATCATTGGCTCGTCATTGGCTCATCATTGGCTCGTCATTGGCTCATCATTGGCTCGTCATTAGCTCGTCATTAGCTCGTCATTAGCTGATAGTTTGCTCGTTATTAGCTGATAGTTTGCTCGGCGTCAGCATTCGTTTGCCTAGTGTGTTGCCTGTAATGCTTGGTGATTAAAGGGCGACGCTGCCAGAGTGAGTGCTGTGATGAACTATTTGTTTACTTATCCGGTCTTATAGAGTCATATTCATTTTACTGCCGCAATATGATGCGGATAATGCTGAGCGCTATGACCGAAAAGAAAGCGACCGAAAAGAAAATGACAGAAAAACAATCGGCAGAAAAGCTACCGACAGAAAAACAATCGCCAGAAAAAAAGCCGAGATTGAAGCACCGTATTGGTGGTTGGATTAAGCAGTTATTGATTTTGCTTATCATGCTGAGCGCCGTAGCTTGGGTCATGGATAAGTGGCGTAGTAGAAACTTAGAGGTCAATGATTTTCCGGTGATTAGTGGTGTTGCTATCACAGGCGAGAAGATTAACGTATCGACGCTTAGTACCGATGGGCCCGTTTTGGTGTATTTCTGGGGTACATGGTGTCCTATTTGCCGTTCGGTAAGCCCATCTGTTGAGGCTATTTCGGCTTATTTCCCAGTGGTGAGTGTGGCCATTGCATCGGGCACTAATCGTGAGATAAATGATTATATGCAGGAACATGATTATCACTTTCCTGTGATTAATGATGCTGATAATCGCAGTGCCCAAGACTGGTCGGTACATGTTACACCGACTCTGATTATCATCAATGAAGGCAAAGTGGTGTCTTATACCACCGGCTTTACTAGTTTACCAGGTATGTGGTGGCGGATGTTATTGGGTTAAAGTGAGCTAAGACAAACTGACATAATAAGCCGCATATCATTCGCGTATGTGGCTTATTACTTTTAGATAGCGATTAGCTATTGCTTATAGCTTTAGCGACTTGAGTAAGTAATCAATAAAGGCGCGGATCACCGGTCTCATATGTTTGCCACCACTGTATAGCGCGTA
This sequence comes from Shewanella sp. 125m-7, assembly GCF_052977045.1. NCBI lineage: Bacteria > Pseudomonadati > Pseudomonadota > Gammaproteobacteria > Alteromonadales > Shewanellaceae > Shewanella > Shewanella sp. 125m-7. The sequence goes on along the minus strand of NZ_JBRILQ010000027.1, from coordinate 9,024 downwards.
GATATCACCGCTGGATTGCTCTGACAAAGAAGGCGTCCATTCGGGGAGACAGCGCACTAAGCTGCCATCTTCGATTAAGTCATCCATCATCCAACTTGATAGCAACACGATACCGCCATGATGAATCGCGGCCTCTAAAATGGGCGTGCCGCCTCTTGAGGTTAAATTACCCTGTACAGGGACTTTTTTATATTGCTTGGCTTTACGAAAGTGCCAATAGGTGCGCTGCCGATCGCGGTCGAGTAACAGGCAGTTATGTTGCTGCAGGTCTTCTGGTTTTTTGGGTGTACCAAATTGGGCTAAATAGCGAGGGCTAGCGCAGAGTGAGGTTTGGTTAGGCATCAGCATTCTGGCATGCAGACTGGAGTCGGCTGGGCTACCAATACGAATTGCGATATCAATGTTTTCTGAATGCAAATCAACAAGCTGATTATCTAAATCAATCTCAATCTTTACCTTAGGATATTGAGCTAAAAAGCCTGGCAGAATAGGGCACACCTTAACCCTGCCAAAGCCTTCAAATACCGAAATTCTTAACACACCTTCTGGCTGCAGTTCTTGCTGCGACAAAGAGGCCTTAAGTGACTCCTCATCGCTAACAAGTTTGCGTGCACCAGTGAGAAACTGCTCTCCGGCCTCGGTCAGTAACAATTGTCGAGTGCTGCGCTTTAATAGCACGGCATTAAAGTCTTGCTCGAGGTTATCGATGTTACGGGCGACGCTAGAAGGCGCCATATTGAGCACCTCTGCTGCTTTGGAAAAGCTACCTAGCTCGACGACTTTGATGAAGATCCGCATTGCACCTAGCATGATTAACCTTAAATTTGCTTTTGCGTTTTATGCAAAGGTAAAGCAGTTTTTGTCTGTATTCCAGCTTTTTTGTATGTGTGGATAATAGTTGCTGTTCTAACAACTAATTCAAATTGCTATTCAATCCATAAGAGGTGAAATATGACTCAATCGACTAATCAAAGGCTTTCAATTACTGCGGCACTAGATAGTGCAGAGATAAGCAGCGGTGTAATGAGCTGCATGCTAAAGACTGAGCGCTATGTCAATAATTGCAGTATTGAGCATACGTTGTTGGGGCTTATTCGTTACCGCGTGTCACTAATTAATGGCTGTGCATATTGTATCGATATGCATTTTAAAGAAGGCCTTGCAGCCGGTGAAACCGCTCAACGATTAACATCATTAACTATCTGGCGAGAAACGCCTTATTTCACCGATAGAGAGCGTGCGCTATTGAATTGGACTGAGGCATTAACCGATTTACCTCATGCTGGCGTAACCCATGAGGAGACGCGTTTAGTTGATGCCACTAGCAGCTTAAAGGCTTATTTCTCTGATAAAGAGATCAGTGAGCTGACATTAGTGGTGATCCAGGTAAATGCGTGGAACCGTCTAGCGAAAACGTTCGACTTTGGTGTGGGTAGCTTTGAAGTGAGCAATTAGCTATGCCTCAAGGGTAAAGGATGGTGGCTCTTTAACCAGCCAACCTTGGATGTTGTTCTATACTGACTAAGGTTATTATTTTCATCATCGTTGGGGTTACTATGAGCCATACCTATAAGATTATCGAACTAACAGGATCATCTCCCATTAGCTCTGATGAGGCCATCAAGAATGCGATTGCTGCGGCCAATGAATCATTGAAACATCTGAGGTGGTTTCAGGTGATTGAAACTCGCGGCCACCTTGAAGAGGGGCTAGTGGCGCACTGGCAGGTAACAATCAAAGTCGGCTTTACCTTGGATCCAAAGGCATAGTGTTAAAGTAAAACGTTAAGGCTTAAATTAACACTAGAGCAAGTGAGCGTCACGGCAAACACAAGCGCTGATAGCCCTTAAGCGTCTCTAGGCAAGCCCTTTTCTATACAGCGGATCACTCTTTGCGTTTTGCGACTCAGGTTTGTATTAGCTTGGTTTGTATTAGCTTGGTTTGTACTCGCTAGTTTTTTACACGTTTGAGCTTCATCAATAGGCGCAGCTTCAGGCTGAATTTGTTCATTTTTGCTCAGCGCTGTATGTTGTTTTAAGGCTTGTTCTGCAAGCGCCCAGTCGATATGTTCTATTACCATCTCATCGGTTTCGTTCGATAGTTTACGAGCCTTAAGCGCTGCGATAATCGCTTCACTGTGGGGCGCATTACCCAGCGCAACGGCGATATTTCTAAGCCAACGTGCATGGCCAACCCGGCGAATCGGGCTACCTTCAGTTAACTTTAAAAATTCAGCTTCGCTCCACGCAAACAGTTCAAGTAGCTGTGGCTGCTTAAGTGAGGGGCGAGTATGAAAGTCGCTTTCATCTGTTATAGGCGCCTTGGTGTTGACTGGGCAGACGAGCTGGCAATCATCACAGCCGTAGATGCGGTTACCAATAGCTTGTCTAAACTCTACTGGAATGGCGCCTTGTAGCTCAATGGTTAAGTAAGAGATACAGCGGCTACCGTCAACAAGGTAGGGCTCAATAATCGCATTGGTTGGGCAAGATTTAATGCACGCTACGCACGTGTTGCAGCCTTCACTAATAGGAATGTCGACGGGCAAAGGCAGGTCGATTAATAGTTCACCCAAGAAGAACCAGCTGCCCGCGTCTTGGTTGAGTAACAAGCTGTGTTTACCTGTCCAGCCAAGGCCAGCCTTATCGGCGAGAGGGCGCTCTAAGATAGGGGCTGAGTCAACGAAAGGGCGAGAGTTTGGCTTGCTAACGCCTAACTCTGTTAACTCGGCTTCGATTCTATCACCCAGCTTTTTAAGGCGGTTACGGATCATCTTGTGATAATCACGTCCGCCAGCATAACGCGAGATATAGCCAAGATTAGGATCTTTAAGGTTAACCGCAAAACCGGCTTCGGGCGGTAGATAGTTCATGCGAGCGGAAATAACTCGCTTAGTGCCGGGGTGAAGTTCATAAGGTCTAGCGCGCATCATGCCGTGATTGGCCATGTAACTCATGTCACCATGATAGCCCTTGTCTAACCACTGCTGTAATTTTGGCTCTTCAGCGCTCAAGTCTGTATCGCAAATACCGATTTGAGCAAAGCCTAGCTCTTTACCCCATATTTTAATATTAAGGGCTAATTCGCCGAGCTGAGTGGGCGTTAAGGTGTCGATTGCAGCAAGTTGTGAAGGAGAGTCAGACATAGACCTATTAACGGCGAAAAGTAACGGCTTAAAGTAAGCGCTAATGATAGCAGTTATTGAGAGTAAATAGGTATCCTGAGATGTTATTGGACTCTTATTCGACTCTCAGTGGGCTACCCCATTCTAGCTTGATTACGGCCTTCGCTCTTAGCTAGATAGAGTGCATCATCGGCGCGTTTTAGCTGCTGCGACAGCTTGTCGTCGCTTGAACTTAAGCTGGCAACGCCGGCGCTGATGGTCATGCTAAAGCCCTGCGGGAACTGACTAAAGCTGCTATTACAGACGGTTCGCACTAAGGCTTGCGCTATTTTGTAGGCCTGCGACTTGTCGGTATCAGGCAGGATAATCAAAAACTCTTCCCCGCCGACACGCGCGGTTTGATGCTCTGGGGCGAGGGCGCTGCGGCAGATCTCGGCGAGCTGCTTGAGCGCGTGGTCACCCACTTCGTGGCCAAAGTTATCGTTAATCAGTTTAAAGTTATCCACATCAAAGGCTATGACAGAAAGCGGACTCTGTATTGTTCGCGCAGCTTCAAAGCACTTTTGTGCTTTGCCAAAGATGTCGCGGCGATTGGGGAGTTGGGTCAGATCATCGGTGAGCGCTAGAGCTGACAACAATTTGTTTTTCTGGATCTGCTTGTAAGCAAACACCGACACCATCAGCATCAAAAAGCCGCCTAGCAAGATGATGATCCATTGCTGGAGCTCGTTTTGCTCCAACATGGCCAGCTCTAGCTCTCTGAGCTTTTGGTTTTCGATGAGATGATGGTTTTCTTGCTCTATTTGATCGGCATTGAACCGTGTGCGCATTTCAGTGGTATAGCTCGATAGCTGTTTGGCATCAAGCTCGTTATGGATAGTCATGTACTCCGCAAGGGCGAGGTAAGCTTGTTTCCAGTTATTTTGGCTGAGAAATATTTGGCTTTCGACCAACTGCAGTTGTGCTAAGCCACGTATATTTTTTATTCGTTTAAAGGCACTACGCGCCAGTGCTATGTTTTCATGGGCCTGGGATAATTGACCATCGGCTAAATCCACTTGAGCCAGAAATAGATGCATGAAGCTGAAGAAACCTTCATCAGATGGCAAAATAAAAGGTTTAGCTTCAATTAAATATCGCTTAGCTTCATCAAACTCACCGAGTTTGATGAGGGTGCCTGCAATGTTAACCGCGACGGTTGCCTGCTCGAGTTCGCGCCCTTTAGCTTTCCAGTACCAGTAACTCTCCTCAAACAGTTTCTTGGCATGTACTAAATTTCCTAGCTCTTCTTCGGCAATGGCGATAGAAACCGTAGCCGCATTAGCGCTATCAAAATCTTCATTCTTGATATAGTTTTTTTTAAGTTTTTTAAAGTAGCGAATGGCATTTTTCTGATCGCCAAAGCGGCGATAGCTAGTGGCAATTTCGTACAGGTTAATACTGACCCAAGCGGGTAAGTTAAGACTTTTATAGAGGGATTGTGAGGTGATTAAGTCTTCTAGCCCCTGGGTAAAGTTACCTTGATAAGAGTGAAGGTAACCGCGCATACCTCTGGCATCGGCAATGAGGCGTAAGTTCTCAAGTGCATAAGCTTGATTGATCGCCTTGTTGTAGCCTTGCAGCGCTAGCTCAACATTGCCGTCTTGCTCGGTATACCAGGCCAGGCAGAGTTCTAAATCCAGCTTGTCGTTAGGAAAGCGAGCTAAATCAGGGTGGATAAGGGCATGCTGAGCAAATGCTAACGCTTTGGCAACCTCTCCCTCTTTAAATACATTAAATGACCAGCACTGCGCTCGGGTTAAGCGCATCTGTCTTGGAATATCATCTTTAGCGATGAGGCTTTCAAGCTCGACGATATAAGCGAGGTGAACTTCATTTTTATTAACGGTGCCACTATCGAGTAGTGTAAAAATCGCATCGGCTTTTTCTGCATTGCTTTGCTCAACATAGCTGTGCTCGGCATAGTTCTGCTCGGCATAGTTCTGCTCGGCATAGCCGAAAACACTCACACAAAGTAAGCTTAAAAACAGAATGAGTTTTATTAATAAAAACGGTTTGGGCATTTAGCGCTTTCTTAGCATTAAAGTCATTGATAATCATGCACAAGCATACACGATAAAATATATATTTTAGTTATTTTTTAACAGAATCAATCATGGCTAATTATCAAATGCCTCTTTTAATGCATTGCTTAGTTATGGCGTGTGATTGCATCTCTAACAGTCGAATGCCGGCTTAGCTAGCATTATTGGCGAGGATAGGGGCTGCAACTGGGACGGCTACTGGGGCTGTTACTTGGACGGGGATTTCAGGGGCGAGGCCTGCTATTAGACATAGCAGGCCTTAGGTATATGGCTAATAAGCAGCAGTGCCTAGTTGCTTAGCACATTTTAACTTGGTCTCGCCCCTCTTTTTTGGCTAAGTAAAGCGCGTCATCGGCACGTTTTAGTAGCAGTGACAGCTTATCGTCACTCTCGCGAAGCGTCGAAACGCCAGCACTGATAGTAATCGCGAAGTCCGGCGGGAATGAACTAAAATCCGCACTGCGTACTTGGTTAACCAAGTCTTGGGCAACCTTAAATGCCTGCGCTTTGTCGGTATCAGGCAGAAGGATAAGGAACTCTTCGCCGCCGATTCGCGCCGCTTCATATTTTGTGCCGAGGACTTTTCTACAGGTATCAGCCAGTAGCTTTAAGGTGACGTCTCCGACTTCGTGGCCGTATTTGTCATTAATGCGTTTAAAGTAATCAGCATCGAAGCTAATCAAAGACAAAGGCTGTTTAGTTTTCATTGCTCGTTCAAAACAGTGCTGGGCCTGAGTGTAAATGTAACGTCGGTTAGGCAGCTGAGTGAGATCGTCTGTGAGCGCTAACACAGACAATAATCGATTCTTTTGTATTTGCTTATAGGTGAAAGCTGACACGATAATCAAGATTATGCTGCCCATAAAAATGATAATCCATTGCTGCGCCTCATTTTGTTCCAGCATCGCCAACTCAAGTTCTTTGAGTTTATGGTTTTCAATTAAGTGACGATTTTCCTCCTCTATTTGTTCAGCATTAAAGCGAGTTCGCATCTCTGTGTTGTAGCGAGAGAATATTTTTTTATCGAGCTCCATATGAAGCTCCATATATTTGTGTAGCGATCGGTAGGCTGCTTGCCAATCGTACTGCTTAAGAAATATTTGGCTTTCTACCAGTTGCAGCTGCACCAGACCCCGCAAGCTTTTGACTCGCTGAAAGGCTTGTCGAGCTAACTGTATGCTGTTGTGAGCTTGGGAAAATTGCCCTTGCGCCAAGTAAACCTGAGCATAAAACAACTGCATATAATTATAAAACCCTGACGCAGATGGAGTGATAGCGTGGGCGGCCTCGTCTAAATACTGGCGGGCTAAGTTGATCTCTCCTAATTTGATTAAGCTTCCCGCCATATTAACGGCTACGCCTGCTTTTTTGAACGCTTCACCTTTGCTATCCCAGTAGTGGTAACTTTCTAAAAACAGCTTTTTAGCCTCAGCAAAATTATTCGCTTCTTCTTCTGCGATGGCAATTGATGAGCTCACAACATTGGCTTTATCAAACTGCTCGTTATCAATGTGGCTCTCACGTAATTGGTTGAAATAGCGAATGGCATTGTCTTGATCACCTAAACGGCGATAGATGGTCGCGATCTCGTATAGGCTGTGTTGTACCCAGGTTGTGACATTGAGACTTTTATAAAGGGTTTTAGCAGTCATTAAGTCTTCTAGCCCCAAGGTGTAGTTACCTTGGAGGGATGCTAAAAATCCGCGCATCATGCGCACGTCAGCCATCAGGCGTAAATTTTCAAGCTTATAGGCTTCATTTATGAGTCGATTATAATAGGTGGTGGCGGTGTCAACATCGCCTCTTTGCTCTGAAAACCAAGCGTAGCATAGCTCTAAATCCAATTTGTCTTCGGGAAAGTTGGCTAACTCTGGTCGGGTTAGGGCCTTGTTAGCGAATAACAGAGCCTGGGCTGTCTCAGCATCATCATTCATGTTAAACGACCAGCAGGTGGCGCGAGTTAAACGCAACTGCCTAGCAATGTCATTTTTAGGCACTAACGATGTGAGTTCATCTAGGTATTGTTTTCTCTCGGCGTTATTCTCAACGACGCCGCTATCGAACATATCAAATAGCTTGTCAGCTTGAATTATATCGATTTCAGTAGCAATAACGGGGTGGCTTACAGAGAGTAAGCTTAGGGTGAGCATAAAAATAGGTAACAGAGTCAGCTTGTTCATTGAGATTTATTTTATGTATTAAAGTCCTTTATATTCATGCGGTAGGATACATGATGGTAACGGAGTTTCACTAAACTTAAATTGTTAGTAAGCGCAAATAGATCACACCTTAGACAAGTTTTTGCATTTGTGCTGAGCAGCCTGTATAACAACGGCCTTAAAATAGTTCGTCAATAAGGTCATAAGGATGAGAACAGTCTTTGCTTGTTTACTGTTGCTGGCAAGTGGGTCAACGTTTGCAGCATCTGATTTAGAAAAGTCAGGTGATGTATTGCACCTATTAATTCCTGCCGCAGCATTGGGCACAAGCCTTATTTATGAAGACGACTTTGAGGGCGCATGGCAGCTAGCCAAAACGGGCATAGTGTCACGTTTAGTCGTGGAAGGCCTTAAGTACAGCGTTGATAAAGACCGCCCCGATGGCTCAGGCGATGACTCGTTTCCATCAGGGCACACCGCCGACAGTTTTGCCGCGGCAACCTTTGTGCAGCAAAGATACGGTTGGCAGTGGGCTATACCTGCCTATATAGGTGCGACTTACGTAGGCTATACCCGCGTAGAAAGCGACAAGCACCATGTAGAAGACGTATTAGCTGGCGCCGCAATAGGCATATTATCAGGCCTATACTTTACCGACCCATATAAAGGCATCACCATCACGCCAGTGGTTGGCAATGGTCATTACGGCCTATATGTTAGCGGTAAGTTCTAGCGTGAATGAATAGAAGCAGTTTGTAGAAACAATTTTTAGCGATATCTGTAGAGAGAAAGAAATGACTGAAGTAACAGCAGCGTACAAAGAACGCGCCGAGCAAGTAGCATTAAACGTGTGCAACACAGTAATGCCGATGAGCGACATTCCAGAGGGCTTGTTCGAAGCCTATGCAAACCTTTGCAATGAGCTAATTGAAGATACCGATCTTAAGTTCAGCGCAGGTTGGGATGCACTACCTGCGAGCGCCAAGAACCTATTGCCGAAAGAAGACTTCCACGGTTTTTACATTGCTAACGCTTGGTTTCAACTTAGCCGCGTTGCGCAAGATATTGCCGAGATGGCTGAGACTGACGATGAGATTGCCGAGAAAGAATATAACGGTATTTTCACTCGCTTAGCTGACGCATCGCTTAAAGAGAGTGTTCGCAAGCTTAAGAAAGCCCGAACGGATCGCTCAATGCTGTATAGCATTAAGACAGTGATTGCTGGCAAATAGTTGGTTTAGCTTTTTGCTAAAAAGTTAGTTTAAAAAGGCTATTTTCAAGAGGCTATGGGAGTTTTCCCATAGCCTTTTTTGTTGTTTTTGAATGGTGGTTATTCTTTTAGAACCTAGGACCTAGGACCTAGAACCAGCGAGGCTACGTAAACTTATTTAAGCACTGCTTGAAATCAACCATTAGTGGTTCCAATGGCCTGCGGCCAGCGTATGTGCAGATACTGCCGTGACACGCTGCAAGCACATCGGACCTCCAAGGATGGAGGAAATGCCAAATTCTGTATGGAACAGAATTGGCCATGTGAGCTTAACGAAAACAAACAACTTCCATGTTTAAAAGCCAGTTCGGCATATATGGACCCATCCAGTTTGCAAGATGTTTGATATCAATTTTGAGAAGAGTTCATTGCACCCATATATTCGGC
>NZ_JBRILQ010000026.1:0-64068 GCF_052977045.1 Shewanella sp. 125m-7 | reverse complement strand
CGGGTTCGAGTCCCGTCCGCTCCGCCAACATAAAGACGAAAGCCTCTACAGCAATGTAGAGGCTTTTTTCGTTGTGAATTTGAAGTTTGCAGGTATCGCAGCCGTCCCGTCCAGCAGTTCCCATGCATAATGGCCCTGTTCGGCTCCATGCCTCTCGTTCATGAGCACATCGCTGTGCGATATTCACCCGCCAACATTAATACCAAACGGGAAAACTGATACCAAACTGGAAAATTAACTGGTCACACTTGCCCAATCCCTAGAGCACAATTTTGTCACTAGATCTGAACTCTCAGTAAAGGTATTCCAAGCTTCACAAACACTATCGACAATGTCTTGATCATTTTTGAAAACGCTATTAACGAGGAGTCCCCTTGTGTCAGGAGTGTTGCGCATCCAGCTCCATACTTGTTCAATTAAATTAAGCTCTAGTGAATAGGGCGGTAATTTGATGATGCAGACATTGGTGAATTGATCTGCAATAGCGTCAGTATGCCAACAGGGACCATCCATGAGCACTACAGCATGTCTATCTATGTCTGTGGCTTCTAAGATCTGAGGGTCATTGCTTCTTTGCTTGCCCTATACCTCTGCTGGGACTTACGGAGCCAAAAACGTATGCATATTCGAATTGCTGCCGTACAACCCCGGCTTAGTGCCTTTTCTGGCCCAGATCTTAGTTGTCGTGTTTTGTAGACCGAATCGAGCTTCATCTTGAAACCAAATATCGATGCGCTCTAAAGAGAGGTGTTTGGGGATCTTGAGGGCCGTTTTAATTTGGAATTTTCTAAACTCGTCTTGAGCTTCAATTGTTATTAGTTCGGCAAAACACTCTGAGTAGATCACTTTTTTATACTGATTGGTATTACGTTACTGATTGGCACGACAAGTGATCGGCAAGCTATCAGAGTTGTCAGAGACACTTGTTCGAGATGTAGCATCATCAGCTCTTTATTAACTATAGGAGTTATCAGGCTTCAGTTTTATCTATTATTAGGCGGCAACTAATACTAGGACTACAAGTTCCAACCTTGCAGCCGTATTCAAAAATTTGCTGTTTTATGGCTCTTGGAACTTGTGTCTTTTTCCGCCTAAAGCGCTGGTTAAAAATCAAATTCTTCATGAAAAATGGGCATAAGGGGCATACCTTTCAATACTGGTATGTATTTTGCTGTTCAGCAGTATATTTACCGGTAAATTTATTTTAACTGGTGCTCAATATTTAAGAGGCGACCTAGGGTATGCTCAATAATAAATCGATTCTAATTACTGGTGGAACCGGGTCATTCGGACAAAAGTACGTAAAAACCATTTTAGAAAATTATTCACCTAGTCGGTTGATTATTCTATCTAGGGATGAGCTAAAGCAGTATGAAATGCAGCAAACCTTTAATGCGCCCTGTATGCGCTATTTTATCGGCGATGTGCGAGACGGTGACCGTTTGATGCAAGCCTTTCAGGATGTGGACTACGTGATTCATGCTGCAGCCCTTAAACAAGTTCCTGCGGCTGAATACAACCCTATGGAGTGTATCAAGACCAATATTAATGGTGCCGAAAATGTTATAAAGGCGGCGATTGCTAATAATGTAAAACAAGTCATAGCATTATCCACCGACAAAGCGGCAAACCCTATTAATCTGTATGGCGCCACCAAATTAGCCTCGGACAAGCTGTTTGTTGCGGCCAATAATATGGTCGGTAAAGCAGATACTCGTTTTGCGGTTGTGCGTTATGGAAACGTCGTAGGTAGTCGTGGAAGTGTGGTACCTTTTTTTCAGTCTCTTATTGCTAAAGGGGAAGCAACACTTCCGATCACCCATCCAGATATGACCCGTTTTTGGATCACCTTGCAAGATGGTGTCGACTTTGTGTTGAAAAATTTTGCTCGGATGCAGGGTGGGGAAATATTTATTCCTAAAATTGCATCAATTAAAATTACTGATCTCGCTAAGGCATATGGACCAAGGCTTGAACAGCATGTCGTTGGGATCCGCCCTGGTGAAAAGTTGCATGAAATCATGTGTCCGGCAGATGACTCTCACAATACACTAGAATTTGATGATCATTTTGTCATTATGCCGAGTATTAAGTTTTTTGGTCGAGAGACCGATTTTAAGACTAATGCCCTCGGAGAAAAAGGTATTCCGGTTGAATATGGCTTTGAATATAACTCAGGCACGAATCCTGAATTCCTTTCTATTGAGCAAATCTTGAACTTGGAGAGCAGGGCGTGATCCCGTACGGCAAACAGGATATCAGTCAGGCAGATATCGATGCCGTCGTTGACGTGCTTAAATCTGATTTTCTCACGCAAGGGCCACAAGTTCCTGCCTTTGAACAGGCGGTGTGCGACTACTCTGGTGCGGCTTTTGGCGTTGCGGTAAATAGTGCAACTTCAGCATTACACATTGCTTGTTTGGCACTTGGTGTTGGCTCTGTCGATATAGTCTGGACATCACCAATTACCTTTGTTGCATCTGCTAATTGTGCGCTTTACTGTGGTGCGGGCATAGATTTTGTCGATGTAGATCGCAACACCGGTAATATGTGCCCCAATGCACTTGAGAAGAAACTGAAACAGGCAAAATCTCAAAACTGTCTACCTAAAGTGTTGATCCCTGTACATATGGCTGGGCACAGTTGCGATATGCAAGCTATTTGGCAATTGGCACAATCTTATGGCGTCCGTGTTATTGAAGATGCTTCACACGGCATTGGTGGTAGCTATCAACATTGCAAAATTGGTGCGTGCCAATACAGTGATATTACGATATTTAGCTTCCACCCGGTAAAAATCATAACCACAGCAGAAGGTGGGATTGCTACCACTAATGATGCCGCTTTAGCCGAGTCTATGCAGCTTTTGCGTAGCCATGGGATAACCAAAACCCCTCAAATAATGCTAAGACCCGATGAGGGGGATTGGTATTACGAGCAGCATGCTCTTGGGTTTAATTATCGTATGACCGAGTTGCAAGCTGCGCTGGGTAATAGCCAAATTTGCCGCTTGGATAACTTTGTTGGGCAAAGAAACAAGCTAGTTACTACCTATCTCGAAGAGCTTAATGTCACTTGTGTTGTGCCACTCGATAATAGCGATAGTGCCTATCATTTGATGATCGTGTTATTGCCAGAAAATATTGACCGAAAAGTTATTTTTGACGCGATGCGAGCAGCAGGAATTTTTGTCCACGTACATTATTTCCCTGTGCACCTACAACCTTATTACCAAAATTTGGGTTTTGCAGAGCAAGACTTTCCAGAAGCTGAATATTTTTATCGCCATTGTTTAACCTTGCCGCTATTTCCTGACTTAACTGAGCAAGATCAGCGGTATATTTTAGATACCTTGAAAGGGCTGCTGTAATGAACGTGGCGATAATTCCTGCAAGGGGCGGCAGTAAACGTATTCCGCGAAAAAACATCAAAAATTTTCACGGCAAACCGATTATTGCCTACTCTATTGAGGTGGCTTTAAAATCAGGCTGTTTTGATAAAGTGATTGTTTCGACTGACGATCAAGAAATAGCTGATGTAGCAGTAAAATATGGCGCAGAAGTCCCCTTCATGCGCCCTGCTGATATTGCCGATGATTATGCCACCACAATGGATGTAATGCAGCATGCGATTATATGGTGTGAGGAACAAGGGTGGATGATAAATAATGTGTGTTGTATTTATGCTACCGCCCCTTTTATTCAATCTAAATATTTAAAAAAGGGATGGGAACTTTTACAACAAAAAGGAGTTGAGTTTGCATTTAGCGCGACAACATTTGCATTTCCTATCCAGCGAGCGATTAAATTGTCTGGCGACGGTGCTGTTTCTATGTTTTACCCTGAATATGAACAAGCTCGCTCTCAAGATTTAGAAGAGGCCTACCATGATGCTGGTCAATTTTACTGGGGCAGTAAAAGTGGTTTTCTGAACATGAAATCAATGTTTTCTCCATATTCACAAGCCATTTTGTTGCCAAGATCTTGCGTTCAAGACATTGATAATAATGATGACTGGAAGTTCGCAGAGGCATTGTTTTCCTTGAGTAAATTTTCTTAGTAAATAATAGGTAAGTAAGTTAAACAATGAAAATCGTATTTCGTACAGATGCATCGATCTGGATAGGGAGTGGTCATGTCATGCGTTGCCTTGTATTGGCTGAAGCCCTCCGTTCTGTTGGGTGTGAAATCTATTTTGCTTGTTTACCGCAGTCAGGAAATTTAATTGAGTATATTGAAAAAAATAGTTTCTCGGTGATTAAGCTTGGCCCAGTTACTCAAATTAAGTCACCGAGATTTGATGGTGATTATGAGTCTTGGTTGCAGCGTAGTGAACATGATGATGCTTGTGACTTCATCCAAAAAATATTAACGGCAGACTGGGTTGTAACAGATCACTATGGAATTGGGCTGGAATGGGAAATGTTAATCAAAAAAGCATTATCTTGCAAAATCCTCAGTATTGATGACCTTGATCGTGCTCATTGTTGCGATGTAATTCTTGATCAAAACCTATGGCCTAACATGAATCTTCGTTATGTAAAGACTTCAGCTAGAGCTCTTCTTGGTCCATGTTACGCACTTTTAAGGGCACCCTTTAGAGCATTGAAGTCCTCTCCTCCCTCCAAAATAAATCAGCTATTAGCTTTCTTTGGAGGGAGCGATCCTACAAAAGAGTGTCAGAAGTTGCTAGAAGCAGCATCATGCTTTTCGGGGATGCCTTTTAAATTAAAGGTCGTGACAGGGTGGTTAAACTTAGATTTTGAATCTTTAGTAAAATATGAGCGTTCTGGATACATCGAAGTTGTCAGGTTTATAGATGATTTTGAGCTAGAGCTAGCAATGAGTAAGTATGTAATAGGTGCCTCTGGAGTTAGTAATTGGGAGCGTTTTTGTTTGAACATACCTGCAACGATAGTGTCTGTTGCAGATAATCAGCGTGAATTGTCTCAATATTTGGTAGCTAGAGACTACGTCACTTTTCTTGGAAGCGGTACGGAAACCACATCCGTATCTTATCGAGATGAGTTGTGTCGCCTTAAGAAGATTTGGAATTCCATTAAACCTTTTACAAGCTTGGACGTTGATGGGAACGGAGTGCATAGGGTCTTGAAGGTTATGGAGTCTTTTTCAAAATGAATTCAAAGAAAATGGAGTTTACTCCAATCAAAGACAGTGATTTGGAAATGGTTCTTGTGTGGCGTAATGCCCCAGAAGTACGCTCTAAAATGTACACAAGTCATGAGATTTCTTTAGGTGAACACAAAGCATGGTTCGAAAGACTCAAAGAAGACAAAAGTAAAGTTTACTTTCTTGTAAGGCTAAACGGTTTTCCTGTCGGAGTTGTTGGTTTTTCAGAAGTTAATCTAGTTCTAAGCTCTGCTACTTGGGCTTTTTATACGTCACCTGAAGCACCTAGAGGAGCAGGATCATTAATGGAGTATCATGCATTGGAATATGCTTTTTCAGTGCTGAATTTGCATAAGCTTCGTTGTGAGGTACTAGGTTTTAATCAAGTTGTTGTCAAATTACATAAAAAATTTGGTTTCGTGTTGGAAGGCACGCATCGAGATGCATTTCATGATGGCAAGAGCTATCAGGATGTTGTTCATCTGGGGCTCTTTTCCCATGAATGGTTAGAAGTAAAAGACACCCTAAAAGCGAAACTAAAGTTGATTGGATGAGATGAATAAAAATATTTGTATTAAAGGCCGAAGAATTGGCTTTGATCACCCGCCTTATATTATTGCTGAGTTATCAGCTAACCATAATGGCAATATTCAAACGGCTTTCGACATTATTGCTGCGGCTAAAAAGGCAGGGGCAGATGCCGTGAAAATGCAAACCTATCGACCTGATACCATTACCATAGATTGTGATCATGCCGACTTTCAAATTGAAGGGGGCCTGTGGCACGGACAAAGTCTATATCAGCTTTATGAGTGGGCGCATACGCCGTGGGATTGGCATAAACCTTTATTCGATTATGCGCGTCAATTAGACATTACCTTATTTAGCTCTCCATTCGATTCAACCGCGGTTGATCTGTTGGAAGATCTTAACGCGCCAGCCTACAAGATAGCCTCGTTTGAAGCCATTGACCTACCGTTAATTAAATACGCAGCGGCAACGGGCAAGCCACTGATTATATCTACTGGCATGGCCAATGCAGAGGAGATTGCAGAGGCCATTGATGCAGCACGTAGTGCAGGCTGTAAAGAGTTAGCTATATTGCATTGTGTTAGTGCGTATCCGGCGGCGGCAGAAGATTACAATCTGGCAACATTAGTTGATATGAAAAATAGATTTAAGCTGGTAACAGGGCTATCTGATCATACCTTAAGCAATATCACTGCGATTGCAGCGACAAGCTTAGGCGCGAGTATTATTGAAAAACACGTCACACTAGACAGAAGTGGCGGCGGTCCTGATGATAGCTTTTCGCTAGAGCCTAATGAACTTGAACAACTTTGCCGCGATAGCAAGTTAGCTTGGTCGGCGCTAGGGAAGGTGAATTACACCCGCAGCGCTGCTGAACAAGCTAATTTAAAGTTTAGGCGATCGCTGTATGTAGTGGAGCCTGTGAAAGCTGGCGAGCGAGTGACAAACGACAATGTAAGGAGCATACGTCCAGGATTTGGCTTAGCACCTAAGCATTTAGAGGCTGTCATAGGAACTTGCTTTGGCCAAGATTTAACTGCTGGGACAGCATTGAAAATGGATCATCTCCTAAGCTAGTTGATTTGGATTGATAACCGTTAGCGGCTCGCGAACTGCTTTGCGAGTTGATGATAAAAAAATAGGTAAACTGAGCATGGCATATAAGACAGAGCAAGAAAGCTTTTGGGCGGGCGAATTTGGAAATGAATATATTAAACGTAATCAAGGCGCTGAGCTGTTAGCGAGTAACTTAGCACTATTTACCCGTATTTTTAGCCGCACCGAAAGGGTCGGATCGCTAATAGAATTTGGTGCCAATATCGGCATGAATATTCAAGCGTTTAAACAACTGCTACCGAATAGTGAACTGTCTGCGATTGAGATTAATGCGACTGCCGTTGAGCAGCTAAAACAGATCCCAGACTTAACGGTAATACATGATTCATTATTAGCATTTTCGCCCCAGCGCCAATATGAAATGACATTCATTAAGGGTGTGCTCATTCACATTAATCCAGAGGCTTTAGCTGAGGTTTATAGCGCTTTATATAATGCCAGTTCTCGCTATATCTGTATTGTTGAGTATTACAACCCAACACCAGTTGAGGTTCCGTATCGTGGTCATAGCGGTAAGCTGTTTAAAAGAGATTTTGCCGGAGAGATGCTCGATAAGTATCCAGATCTTAAGCTCATCGATTATGGCTTTAGCTACCATAGAGACAAGCTATTTCCACAAGATGATCTGACTTGGTTTTTATTAGAGAAATTATAGTCAGTTAAAGTACATATTTCGGGTTTATTCAGGGTTATCATGATGGCCTATTCGTACATAGGCCATCGAGTTAAAGCTTGAGATTAATCGTTGTAAAGTTCAACTTGTTGCTGAAAAAACTTAGGCAATTACACTGCGATTTGCTTAAGATAGTTGCGCGCACTTAGATTATCGATATCAACAGTTAGCACTTGTTTAAAGCAGGTTATAGCGCCATCGGTTTGGCCTATCTTCAGTAAAAACACCCCAAGGTTTAAACGTACTTTGATATCATTTGGATTAATTTCCAAGTAGTCTAAATAGGTATTAATAGCTTGTATATTATCGCCTTGAATTGTTAAAGCATGAGCGTATAGAGGCAAATACTCATGGCTAAAAGTAACCAATTTAGCTAGTGAAGCTACTGTTATTTCAATTTGCTGAAGCTCTGATGCTAGTGCGACCATCTGTTTAAGAATAATCTCAGTCTGATTGCTGTCATCAATTTGTTGTAAGGTTGATAGCGCAGCCTTATTGTTACCATCAAGCATGCATGAATAGCATTGAGCTAGATAGTATAAGCGTTGCGCCAGGTCGTTGTCCTCAATCATTGACTCAATACTATTGATTAACTGAACCAGTCCAGTTTGATTTTTGCTTTTGTATAAATCATTGATTTTAGCTAGTGTGTTATGCAACGAGGTATTGGTTTTTTTCATGGCAAAGTATGGGTGAGTCTTTGCTGTTAACTGTGTATGGTACTCAGTTACAGCGTCAATAAAGTGCTTGTTTTCACTGTCACAGCCGAATCCAAGCTGTTCTCTTAAATGTTGGAATATATGTACTCTACCTGGCTGATTGTGTCGTTTCCATTGGCCACTGAGTTCTTCCATATCGACATGTTCAGCCAACTCTAACTGCCGAGTTTTTGTTATATAAATGGCGTCTTGTACATAGTTATTAAGCTCTTCAGCTAAGCTTTTATAAGCCTCATAGTATAGTTGAGTCATATTTTGCATGTCCTCAACTGTCCAGTGCTGACTTGCTTTTGTGGTTAAGAACTTGGAAAACTCGCCGTAACCATAACTTTTTATCACGTAAGATATATCGCCAAATTTAGCTTCTATTTTTGCTTCAATAGCTTCAATTTTACGAGTGATATTACGATATTTGTTAGATTGAATATTAACGCGTTTTGCTTGTAAGTTGAGCTCGATAGCCTGCTGAGATAGCTTTTTTATTCCTTTAAATGCGTCTACCGAACTGAGTAGCTTGGCTTCGACATCTTTAAGGTGCTCGATTTTATCTGCAGCTGTATTAGGTAACATCTCTAATACTTGCTTTGGAGAGACGCCTGCTGGCTTTAAGATTAACCCTTCGACGGATTGATAGTTAATCCCCTCAAGTTTGGCTGCATTAATTGATAGATTGATGATGTTCACTTGAGGATGTTGCAGGGCTTCGGCTTGTAAAGTTTGTGCCGCTGACACTAGCTGTACAGGGGTTTCTGCAAGGTTGCCTGCGTAGGTTTCCACCCACTCCTCTATTCTGCTGTTGTTTATTCCTGCCTCGGCTTCAACTGACCCTTTGGCATGGGTGACTCCGGTACTTGAATAACAGAAGTCTGCACCAGTAAGTAAAATAGTAGAAAAGCCCAGCTCTATGGCGATGTGTACTGCGCTATTGGTTACTGTTGGCCCTACTGATGCAATATTGCTGGAGTCATCTTTACACCAAGGCAGTTTTGGCCCTGTATATAGTGCTCTTCCTTGCCATTGTGACAGGATGCGATGGTTCAAGTGGTACGAATTAATCAATAGGCTTTCTTGTGCTAAAGCCATAGTATCGATATTGACTTCAAAGTTTAGGTCTTGGTAGTCAATAGACACGATAATGTGGGCTGGAATACCCGCCTTTGAAAGTTTGGCTGCTACTCTCGATACCGTGATAATGAACAATTGCTCATAGTGCTGGGCAATCCAATCGATATGATCATCAAGTGATGGCCCGCCGCCAATAACAATACAGGTCTTCCCTTGAAACTTATTGCGTAATAATGACGCTGGATAGTGGTTGTCGGGGATGTTTTTTAATTGCTGAATTAAAAAAACTTTATTTGAAAATACAGAAGATATTTTAAATTTGTATGCTGTGAGTTGTTTTTGCACACCAAAAATTAACGTGCTGTACTGTTCAATAATACCAGAGGTTGAGGCGATTGAGTTATGTGTAAGATATTGATTTTTTATTAGGTACAGTTCATATTCATCGCTTGATAATTGAGCTGTGAATTCATCAAATGCTAGTATCTTAATTTGTTTATTTAAGTTTGTGCCGATATCAGTGTTTATTATGCTTAACACAGTATCTAGTTCGACAAAAATGTATTTACTTCCGCTAGGGATTCCTTGGCTGATTATATAGTTTATGAGTAAGCCTGAATCAGAGCCGATAATAATGTGTAGATATTCTTCCTTGAGGATATCCTCTCCAAATGTTTGCTTGAAAAGTGTTTTTGAGTCTATTTTTGCAAAAGAGTTTCTGTTTACGCTGGGCAGATAGTGCTCACCAAAATCGTTTTCACGGAATTGATTATCAAGGTTTGACTCAGAGGTATTCATTGTCTTTTTGCCTTTATTGAAAATGTATGTTTGAAAAGTTTATTGACGCTGAAATGCATCGGAAATATATGTGTTTCACTCTGGAGTAAAAGCATTGCGTAGTTCTTCTGTTGGTCAGGTCTCAGTAAGTTTCAATTTCTAAAACAAAAAGAAGTAACCCACAAGGCAAAAAGACAGTAATGCACCTGCTATCACGGGATAGATGAGGTAGCCATCTTCAGCTCGACGGGCGCGCTTAAAACATAAGTTCATGAGTATAAGATTGAATACTATGACCATGAAGGAGGCGACAACCCCATAGCGAAAAGGAAGATATTTTATTTCAGCGCATAGGTAAATCAGCATAAGCCAATCGAGAATGATCAGATATAGGAATATCTTTTGTAAACCATCGACTCCTTTTCTAATATATGAATTAGTCACCGTTGTTTCCTCAATTTCAGAAGGCTTAAGTAATCGAAATTATTGTATTGTTAAGATTGGCTTAATTTGTTTATTTTATTCAAAATGTAGATAATATCTTCTTCGCTTTCAATATCCCACTTAGCCCCAATAAAACTTAGTTTTCCATTCACTCTCTTGATTCGCATAACGGTAATGGGGACTAATTTATCGTTAATAGATAGGCATATCTTTTGGTCTACTTTCAGGTTGCATCGAGTAATTAACCCAATTCCCCCCAGCCCAATATCTTTAATATTGGCGATGCCTATTTGCTTTTCTATCCAGCCATGTTTATCGAATAGAGGCACGGTTATGCCGTCACATGCAAACATAAGGTCTGCATGTGCATTTCGCCGTAGGCTTAATCTGTAGTGTTGCCTACTCTCTATTTTTGGCGTGACTTCTATTGCCGCCTTTTCAGCAGGAATAAATTCATCATGCTGAACTATTGATTTGTCCACGACTCTGGGTATCTCGATCTAGGTTGATTAGCTTCAGCTAGTTTTCTAGCATTCGTAAGTGCTTTGCTCGGTTCCGGTTTTTCTACAGGTAGCCCTGTCATTTGTCTAAGCTGCATCTCTGTATCAGTTGTCATAATAATCATCTCGATACGTCGATTAGCCGCAGCTGCTGGATCATTACGAATATAAGGAGCCTGATCTGCCATTCCCGTTACTTGAATGACCTGATTATCTTGAACTCCGGCATATTCGAGTACTCGTCTGGCGAGCAATGCTCGTTTACTGGATAACTCCCAATTGGTAAAGGTTTTACCGACAAAAGGGGTGGAGTCGGTATGGCCTGAAATGCTCATTTTGTTTTCTACTTTACTGAGAACAGGTCCTAATGCCATTAGTAGGTCTTCAAAATAGGGTTTCATCTCTGAACTGCCGCGGGTAAACATAAACTTGTTAATATTGTCGTGCATCAATATACGCACACCTTGAGGCACGACCTGCAGTTTAACGTTTGCGCTCATGCTGACATTTTCGATGACACTATTAATTTCTCTGGCCAGCATCTCTAGTTGGGCTTGAGTTTCGAACTTACCCGGGATCATGGCGTTAAGTTCGGGACCTTTTCCTGCCTTCACATTATTTTCCCCCTCTGGTATGCGATTGTGTAGCGCAGGGCCTCGGGTATCAGCGCCACTAGAGGAGGTTGGGATCACGGGCTCTTGGATGGTCATTTGCCCTTCAAAGTCGAGCATTGAAGGAGAGCTACTTAAGTCAAAAGGGTTGATAGAACCCGCTTCAAACAGGTCTCCCTGTATGTGCTTAGCTATCACGGTGCGCTCTTGCTGATCGGCAATTTGAATAATCCATAGCACCATGAAAAACGCCATCATAGCTAAGGTGAAGTCGGCAAAAGCGACTTTCCAGGCACCGCCATGTGCCTGTTGGGCTTTTTTGCGCCTTTTGCGTTTGATGATAACCGCTTCAGGTTTTAGAGCCATTAGCTTTGTTGCTCCGCTAACCAGCGCTCAAGCTCTATAAATGTAGGGCGGTTCTCAGTTTGGATCTGCTTACGGCCAGCATCAATTGCAATCATAGGCGGCTTGCCTTTGGCAAATGCTGACAACATAGCGGCTACGCAACGAAGTTGTGCTGACTTGCGTTCTACTAAGTGTTCAAGTGCTTTGGCTATAGGATCGAATAAGCAGTAACAGGCAAAAATACCGATGAAGGTACCCACTAGAGCGGCAGAGACTTTTACACCGATCATGGTTATGGGGCCGTCGATGCTCGACATGGTGATGATAATGCCCATTACCGCGGCGAGGATGCCAAATCCCGGCATGGCTTCAGCAATTTTGCCAATCGCATGCGAGGGGCGCATGCTATCTTCTTCAATACGATGGATCTCTTCTTCAAGAATATGTTCTAAATCATGAGGCGAGATCTTGCCCATCGATTGTAAGCGAAGGTTATCAATAAGAAAGTTCAGCACATTTGGATGCTCAAGAATCGCTGGATACATTAGAAATAGCGAGCTCTCTCTTGGCTTTTCAACATGATCATCGATCACCTTTAATCCCTGCATCTGAATTTGAGTCATCAGCATAGACATAAGCCCAAAAAGTTGCGGGTAGAGTTCAGGATCTTCTTTTTCTACTCTAAGTATTTCTTTGAGTTGCTCTACCATTACCATTAGGACTGGTCTTGGTGTTGCGATAATGAGTGCCCCCAAGCCAGCACCAAAAATAATCAATATTTCGGCTGGCTGCCATAGAGCGAGTAATACTCCCCCGGCCCACATATAGCCACCAAACACAGATAGAAGAATTATTACTAACCCTAAAAGTTTACTCATACAGCCTCACGTATTTACCGCTCCCACTCTTGATAGATCTGCTGAAGTTGTTTCACTGCGTGTTTGTGCAGTTGGCAAATACGTGTCTCAGTCAGTCCCAAAGTTGCAGCGATTTCTTTCAAATTGAGTTCATGCTGATAGTAAAGCGACAGGATCAGCTGTTCTCTTTTGTTTAATTTTAAAATTGCTTGGAATAATGTTTCTTTTGTAGAAAATTGCTCCAACATGTCTCTTTTATCTTCAAAATGTCCGCCGTCACTAATGAGTTCATCTAAGCTGCGCATCGATTCTGACTGGGAGGCAAATAGCCGTTCACGGTACTCTGCTTGGTTAAGCCCCATAGACTCGGCCACCTCAGAATCTGTAGGTTCTCGTTTTAGTTGTCGAGTGAGCTTGCGCACCATGTCGTTGAGTTCATGTGCTTGCTGCCTTACGGGACGTGGCCGCCAATCTTGGCGGCGTAGCTCATCTAGAATGGCTCCGCGGATACGCTGACCCGCAAAAGATAAAAAGCCATTGTCATACTCACCGGGATAGCGTCGGGCCGATTCTAACAGCGCCATCATACCTATCTGCTCCATATCTTCTATTGCGAGCACTAAACCGCAATGGCTTCTAAGTTGCGACACTGAGCGCTTAACTAAAGGAAGGTATTGCTTCATCACCTGGCTTTCTGATAATCGATTAACGGCAATTTCTTCAGCGGCTTCGTGATAGGCTGATAGTGCTGTATTCATAGCATTGCCTTTTATTGGATAATCATACGAGTAAACAGCACTTCATCTAACGCTATGTTGAAGTCATTCTGGACTAACACTGCCGATAAGAGACTTAGAGCCTCTTTTTGTAGTGGCTCAAATTGCTGCGTGTCTTTGAGTTCATCGAAATTTTTATTAGAGAACATTTTCATTAGCGAATTTTTGATAACGGGATCGGCTTGCGTTAAGGTGTACTGTGCATCTTTAGATCGAGTCTTGATTGCCAGCTCCAACAACAAGTAGTGCGAATATTCCTCACCAGGAATAGATATGACAAACTTATCGAGAGGGTAAAATTTAGCCATGACCACTTCGGGCTCTTGAGGGCTGAATGGATCGCCAATCAGTGTTGGTGATTGCCATCCAACCCAGAAAGCTGCACCAGTCCAAGTCATAAAAGCGAGAGCAAGAGCGAGTACCTTGACCTTTTTGTTTATTGACGCCATGTATTTCTCCTAAATTATGCTAACAGATCAACGTGATCTGCTTGTTGTTCTCTGCTGCTATAAGACAGTTCAGTTCCATTTGCGGTTGCCGCTGCAATTGCAAATTCTGCCATAGGTGACGCTTGCTTTTGCTGGCTTTCACCTTGACTAATATCAACATCAATCTGCCCGCCGTGATCCATTGCAAGTTCGGCTCGTAATCTATCCAGTCCCATTAATAGGGCATCACGTACCGATGAATTTGCAGCATGCATTTGAATGTGTAATCGGTCGCCATCTAAACGCACATTCAGTTCGACCTTGCCCAACTCTGGTGGATCGAGTCTGATTTCGGCCTGTTTTATCTGTTGATCGATTTGAAACTTCAGCTGCTCTCGAAGTGGAGATCGCATTTCATGAGCTTGTTGCAGCATCGGGGCTGTTTGTGAAACCGACACGGGTCCCCACTGTGCAACAGAGGCTTGAGAGCGAGAGCTCGAAGCCAAGATTTGGTTAACAGAGTCAACGATGTCTACGGATGCAGCATCGGTTATTGTTGCTGGTGTATGTAGTCCTTGAAATAAATTTTGAGCCATCATGGTGTCACTCTTTACCATTGCAGTTACCGGGGAAAAACTGGTTTGAGCGGTCACTGTATTTAGCTGCGATTGCTGTTGCCCAACGCTGTCTATAGAAAGATAGCCGGTTAGTGCTTGCCCCGTCTTTTGTGAGTCCAGAGGTTGATTAACCGGTTGCGTAATAGGCTTTATAGCGACAGGCGCCTCAGCAAGGGCTAGAGCCTGACCTACTGCCATCTGCTCTGCTGATAAGTTGGTCGTGGCTTGAGTGTGCTGCGACTGTAATTGCTGCCCATAGCTGCTTGTTGCGAACGATGTTGTCTGCGGGAGCGGATTAGTGCCACTTAGTGGGTGATTCAAAGGCGTGCCTGTTAACTGAGTTCCTGCTAAAGACGCGCCCATCGTCGGCAATGTTCCTGAGTGGCGTTGGCCGGCGACCAAGTTCTGTTGACTTGCCACTGGCGCATTAATCAAAGAGAAAGCCATAGAGAACGGCATCGCATCCGCTTGATGTTGATCATGGGGATCGGTGCAGCTACTACAGGTGTTATCTGTTATCGGATTTGATAGCTGAGAGGAGCCTGTCGCTGTAGAGCGGGTGCTCGATGGCGTACTACCCGCTAAGACTGAGTTAGTCATCATAAGCACCGCCACTGACACTGGTCAGCTGATAGGCTGCTAGGCCGTCTTGTTGTTGCTTAAATTGACTCATCTCTTGCCCTAATTGCTCTTTTGCTTGTATTAATTGCTGTAATACCTGTTGATGGGTAGCGGCTAAGGATTGGCGCGCAGCCAGCTGCGAGAGGCAGCTCGGTTTGCCCGCTTTAGTTAATACCTCAATCAATTTCGCATTCACTTTGGCTAATTTTTCCCAGTCTTGGGCATGAGCATAAAATCGCAGCGCTTTTTCAAACTGCTGCCACTGCTCAATTGAGATTAGCCCAACCTTCTCTGACATCGGTAATGACCTTAGTGATGGGTTTTAGGGCGGCTACGCTGTTTTCAACGCTGGCAATAACCAGTTGCCGACTGCAATAGTCATAGAGGCGGTTTAACGTAAATGCGACTTCGGCACCATTTTCAAGATCCAGCATGGAGTCGAGACCATGCACAATATTGAGGCACTTATTGATACTTTGACCTTTATCCTCGTAGCTCTTACGTTGCATAAAGCCTGCAGTACGCTCAATTTCTTCGAGTAAGCCGTCGAGCAGCATACGCACCATCTCATGAGGGTTCGCAGCTGCTGCTCTAGCGTTTAGCGATGTTTGCTTGTAAGCATTAAAAGGGTCGTGCTCATTCAACATTTAAAGTATGTCCTTAATAAAATAGCGCGCTTGATGATTGAAGTTGGCTAATGGTGGCTTCCATAGCGGTAAACTGGGCTAGATAGATTTGGTACCTTTGCTCCATCTGCCTATCGTGATTATCCATGCTGGTTTCGACGCGTTCGATCTGCATTTCAAGATTATCTTTTTTAAGATCCATCGAGCCTTGGAACTTAGTAAAAGGATCGATGATTTTGTCGAGTTTATCGACATAACTGCCCGTGTCGGTAAACATGGCTTGCACGGCATTAGGATCGTCTTTAAGTGCTTTAGAGAGCTTGTCGTTATCAATATCAAGTTTGCCATCGCGACCGAATTCAACACCGATATCCGATAAACGCATACCGTTAGGTGCGGTGTTAAAAATCACATCACGCATGTTTTGTTGCAGCATGCGAATACTGGAGTCGCCTTTGAGTACGCCTAGCTGATCTTCGGTGATTGAAGAATTGCTGTCGTCATCTTTATCATCTTCATCTTCGTCATCTTTATCTTCATCACTATTATCATCTTTATCGGCATTTTCTTGATTTAGCTCATCTAGCGCTTCACTGCCCATGGAGCGAGTTAATTTGTTGATTTCATCCATCAAGTCATTGAAAATATCAACGAAGTCTTCAATAGCCTGCTCGCTAGCATCGGTATCCGATTCAATTCTAATGGTGCTGCTCTCACCCGGCTTGTGGGCTTTATTCAGCTCAATAGAGACACCATCGATGACATTGACTAGGTTATTACTGCTGCTGGTGATATCCATGCCATTGAGGTTCACTTTGGCATCTTGAGCGGCCTTGCGCTGGAGCATTGTCCACTCATTGGGCTTCCCATCCACACCTAGCATACCGGTAGTCGAGAATTGAATTTCATTGGCTGCACCGGTTTCTTTAGATGTCAGCATTAGCTCGACTTGGCCACCCGTGCGCACCAGTGATGCCTGCACCCCAGGATTTCCTGAATGTGAGTTAATCATGCTGGTCAGGTCTTTAACCGTCTTACTGCCATCGGCGTTAAGCGCTGACATATCAAGGCTGATGCTATCGCTGCCTAGCTGGATAGTGATCGTGCCGCTGTTCGGCAGTAGAGTATCCTCGCTATCAAAGCTTTTCGTCACTTGATGTGCCTGTGCAAGTTGCTCGATATGCAGATCGTAGTCACCCATAGGTGCGCCACTTTCGACCGATATTGAAGCACTGTCATCGCTAACCGATGAGGTTTTACTTTCGAAAGCATCACCGTCAATCGCTTCCAGCTTGCTGCTCATGGAGTCCAGGCTGCGCTCTAAGATCTCATAGGCATCAAGCTGCGCCTCGTACTTGGTCATATTGCTTTGAAAGATCTGATCTTTGCCTGCACGCTCTGCGACGATAAGTTGTTCGGCGAATGTGGCGCCACCCATACCTGAAATCATTACACTCTTCCCATTTTGCAGCTATCGCAGCTAAGCAATATCTGTTCCAATTATAAATATGTTTGTTAGTTGTTGTTGTTTAAGCTGTTTTATTTGCTTGTGCGGTTTAGGGGATTCACTCGTTTTCCGTTATTAACCTTTGGTGGGAAGCATTGCTTCCGCTGAGTTAAAGGCTCACTTTTGATTATTGCTTTGTTAAGGCGACCTAACTTGAATGTAGCTAAAGCGAGAGGGCAGAATGTGTGAGATTAACGGCGAAAAAAAAGGGCCTTGAGGCCCTTTTTTAGAAAGTGTGTGGCTAAAGAGGGGATTAGCCCAATAGGCCCATCACCAAACCGGTATTTTGGTTCGATGAAGATAGGATGTTAGTACCAGCCTGTACTAATAACTGGTTCTTGCTCATCGCTGCGGTTTCAGAAGCGAAATCGGCATCCATGATACGGCCTGCAGCCGCTTTAGTGTTTTCAGTCACGTTAGTTAGGTTAGATGCTGTGTGACCTAGACGGTTGATGTTAGCACCTAGATCTGAACGTTGTTCACCAATCTTATCAATCATAGTGTCAATCGTAGCGATAGTTGCACCACTAGCTAGTCCTTTTGCTAAGCCTGAAGCACCTGTGATCAAGCCGCTCGTATCAATGCCTACTTTTAATACTTCAGATGTGCCTGCACCGATTTGGAACTGAGTACCGCTACTTTTTAGATTGTCGAAAAGGTTTTCGCCAGCGTAAGTGGTGTTTTTCATGATACGTGTCATTTCAGAACCTAGTTCTTTAAACTCTGCATCGATAGCTTTTTTGTCTTCATCAGAGTTAACACCGTTAGCATATTGTGTTGCTAGTTCTTTCTGGCGGTTGGCAATTACATTTAGCTCATCCAATGCACCATCGGCAGTTTGTAACATAGAGGTCGCATCTGATACGTTACGGCTCGCCGCTTCCATACCAGTAACGTTGGCATTCATACGTGTAGCAATCTGTAGACCTGCAGCATCGTCAGCCGCGCTGTTGATACGTAGACCTGTTGATAGGCGTTCCATAGCATTGCTAAGTAGGTCGTTATTTTTGTTTACAGAGTTTTGTGCGATGTTTGACGCATTGTTAGTCATTACAGATAACATGAGGACTTCCTTTAATTTTAAGTCATTGTTTGGTTTCTATAGTCTTAAAACGACGCGGTAAAGGAAAACTGAAAGGAATTGATGATTTAATTTGTCTGGCAAGAGTTAAGTGTATGAATTTATAGTGTTAAACGCCTTTGTTGTTCATTCTGAAATGGCGAGAAAAGTTTTAGTTAATAGGTGTTTGGGTCGCTTTAAATAAGCATATTTATGCTTGGCTAAAACTTGATTAAAAAGAGAGCGAGAATGAAACATTCACTCATTAGACCTAGTTTCGTCACTAACTTCAGTTGTATCGGCGGAGAGTGTGAAGATAGTTGCTGTTACGGTTGGGGGATTCATATTGATAAACAAAGCTATAAAAAAACGCTAGCTCATAGTGAGCTTAAGATTTTAGCTAAAACGGCCTTGAAGAAGGTCAAAAAGAGTGAGCAGATGTGGGCTCTTGCTGTATTGAATGAAGAGGGGGCTTGTGGTTTTTTAGATACCAATAACTTGTGCCAAATTCATGCGAAGGCGGGAGAGGAGTTATTGAGTAATACTTGCAAAACCTATCCGAGAATGTCACATATGAGGGGGGGAGACCGATATGACAGCCTATCATTATCTTGTCCTGAGGCAGCGAGAAATATTCTGCTTCGACCTGATGCATTTAGCCTGCAGCGTACAACAATTAATCATCATCGTAGCTATAAGGCGACACCACTTTGGGCTCAAAAAGCCTATGATTATTCAATTCAACTGCTGTTAAAGCCTGAACAACCGCTAGAGCTAGGTCTTACCGCTATCGGTATTTTGATGAACACTGCAGATAAAGCGGCTAAAGGGGAAGTTGAAAGTAGTGCTATTGATAGTATGTTTCAACAACTTATTATCTTAAGTGATAACGGCCAGCTTAAGCAGCATTTCGAGGGGTTTAATCAAGATTCTGATACACACCAAATACATGCATTTACCTCTATTCAATTATGGTTAAATACTAATAAAGTGAGACGAGGTCGGAGTCGATTTGAGCGAATAAACGAAGCTATTTGCTTAATGGCGGACGATGATACAAACATTAGTATGAGCAGCATTAATCAGGCTTGGAAAGATATTGCTCTACCCGCATTACGGGGGCAGCCAGAATTATTCAGTCGTTATCTACTTTACTATTTTTACCACATGAACTTCCCTCTGGTCGATAAGCTCATGCCATCGCAGGCCTTTAGGGTGATGTTGTTAGATTTCTTTATGTTACGTTGTTATTTGGCCGTGATAGCGGCTAAAAATAATGGCTTGTCTGAGCACGACATCATCATGTGTTTTCAGGTTTACCACACCAATAGGCAGCATAAGGCCAACTATAGCCAGTATGCGATTAATCTTTTGGATGAAGCTAAATTTGATGATTTAGCCTCCATACTTACCTTGTTGTCGTAATGGGGAAGGTCGTAGATTAGTTGTGAGGCCATAGTTTTGGCCTCACAAACACAAAACTACCAAGAGAGCAGGGACGATACCTGTGAGCGCGTCATATTCGCCTGTGCCATCAGTGAGGTAATTTGTAGGCTAAAGGGGCTCGGTTGCATCAGTCTGCTTAATTGACTCATTGTTGATGCCAATTCTTGTTGGGTGTCTTTTTTCGAGCTTACCTGCTGCAACTGTTGTTGAATTTTTAGCTTACTGTCACTCAGCTCTTGCAGTTGTTGTTCGACTTTATGTAGCGACTTGGCTATCTTGGCAATGGCTTGCTTGAGTTCGGCATTGCTGCCAAAACGCCATTCTCTCGGATCTTGCCAGTTTAACTCTTCGTTGACCCTAATCGTTCTTGGTTCACCTGCTGGGAGCCGTTGCCCTTGGCCAGTCATCAATATACCTGCTTGGATCTGTTGCCATTGTGACTTAGGACTACTAAAAATTAATTTGCCGTCACTACTGTGGCTAGCTTGAATATCTAGCGGTTTAAGGGATGCATTGAGATTTTTAAGCAATTGTTGTGGCTGCTTGTTGGCTAGCAAAACGACCGTAGCTGACTGGTTGCCGACTTGGAACGTTATCCGTTCATCACGCTGTTTTTGTGCGGTTAAATCAACCGACTTTAAACTAAAATGATACTTGGCGGCGGGCCTTGTTGGCGAGATAAGGTTGAGCTGGTGGTCGACTAAGGGCTTACTATCATAGCTGATAGCAAGCTGGGACAGCTTATTTTGAATTTGCTTACTGCGCGCGCTCTGCTCAAGCGCCGATTGCTCAGAGGCGCTTGCGGCGAGAGATTTTTTGACCTGGCTTTGTAGCTGCTTAAGTAGTTGTTGTACCAGCAATAAGCCTTGCTCTGCAACTTGCGCCGCACTGATTCTATGTTGGCCTTGGGTGACCCTAGCCCACTTGCTGTAGCTTTCTAATCGGTGGGTTGGAATTGCGGTCGGCTTAGCTTGAGCTTGTTCGTTTATTGGTTGCTGCGTACCAACAGCTTGCGCAACCGTTGGGCTGCGCTGCTGAACATTAAGCGTGTCGGAAATTCCGTTGAGCATAGACTTATTGGGGCCTGATTAGATATGGTTAAATAGCGTTAGCTGTGACACTTGAACAAAGGTTTGCTGAGTCACTTTTAGCGTGGTGAGTTTTAAGTTGAACTCCGCGGTGGCCTGAGCATAATCTAAACCTTCGGTTTCACCTATCACTTCTTTATTAAATAGCACCCGCTCTTCATGGCTTCCCTGCACTAGGCTGAGGGTATTTTGCTTGCCACCCATATCGGTGATCGCCGCGCCAATACTGGTAAGTGTGTCATTTAGGCTGGTTAACATATCACCTGAGACTTGTTCAAATGCAGCGTCACCGGGTGCAAGGGCTGGATCGTTAAGCGCGGTAATAAAGTCTTGAGTTTGATTGAGGATATCGGCGCTGCCATTAGAGAAGATAAAGTCAGCCGCTGTGCTGTTAGCCGTCATCCAGGAGGAGGAGGAGGTTTGTACTTCTCTGTGGCTGTTGTCACCTTGATAGACGTAGTTACCCGCCGCGTCTTTACCAATAGGAGCTGTGTCTGTTTCATTGCCAGAGAACAAGTAGTTACCGCCATCATCTTTGGCGTTGAGCACATCGGCAAAAGACTCTAGTAGTTCGTCCAATTCGGCTGCATAGGCCGTTCGATCTTCTGCAGATAAGCTACCATTACTGGCCGATACGGTGATTTCACGCATACGGTTTTGTAATTCAACCATGCTCGACATATAGGTTTCGGCACGGCCAAAGCTGGCACTTAACGACTCGGTATTTTTAAGGTACTGCTCGGTCGCTGCCATATCTCGCTCGTTGCCCATCACTTTTACCGCACCGATAGGGTCGTCAGATGGTCGTAGTATTGAGCTAGCAGTGCCCATCATCTCATTGAGCTTAGCGATATCGGTGGTAGATTTTTGTAGGCTTTGCAAGCTGTTGCTGTAGAGATTATGCATACTTACGCGCATAAGAAAGTCCTTAAATACTGTTTAATATGGTTTGAAAGAGCTGATCGGCGGTGGAGATCACTTTGGCATTAGCCTGGTAAGATTGCTGATAGATGATGAGGTTTACGCCTTCTTCATCCATGTTTACCCCGCTGGTGCTGGCCCATTGTGATTGCGCCTCCATTTGCATCTTTTCTGCCGTCTCTTTGGCCATTTTAGCTTGGCGTGAGGCCGAGCCTAGTTCACCAATTTTACTGGAAAAGGCATCGCCCATGGTGGCATCAACCCCCATTGAGTCAAAGGTAAAGCTCTTATTGGCTAGCTCAACCAGTGATTTTAGGTTGCTGTTGTCACCCGGTGTACCGTCTTTACCAAAGGCCAGCATGTCAGCGTTAAATCCTGCTGTCATCTTTAGGCTACCAGCAGGATTTGTTGGGTCATAGGTAAATAGGTCCAGCGTTGGAGCATCACCGTTTAAGTCCGTGCCTGCCGCTAATATGGTGTTAAATTCATCAGCCATGGTCTTGGCTAGTTCGTTATTAAAGGCCATAGAGTCGACAAGACTATTATCGCGGTAATCGATGAGTGAGCCTAAGCTACCGCCTGCGGTTTCATCTAACGGAAAGCTAGATTGACCGAACTGAATGCTTAATTGGCTAAACAGAGGGTTTGCGGGATCAGGGGTTACTTGTATTTTAGCGGCCGTGGTGCCTGAAAGTAGTGGCTGTCCCTGCGCTAAAGAGATACTCACCATATTATTGGCGTCATGAGCGATATTCACGTCGACAATCTTTGATAAATCGTCAATGGCCGCATCGCGGGCATCTAACAGGGCGAGTGGTACATTACCGCTGGCATTAGAGGACTGGATCTGTGCATTAAAGTTAGCAATGCTGTCTAGCTGTGAATTAATCTCTTTTGCCGAAGTGCCGATCTGGCCTTCGACTTGATTAACTTGGGAGCTAAGTCCCTCACTGATAGAGTTAAACCTTTGGGTTAATGATTTTGCTTCATTGAGCACGCCTTGGCGGTGAGCAATCTCGTTGGGTTGCTCCATTGCCGAGTTCAATGAGGCAAAAAGAAGATCCAGACCCGCAGAGATACTATTACCTTCAGAGCCAAAAATCTGTTCAGCTTGACCTAAGTAACTCGATTGCGTTTGAGCAAAACTTAGGCTGCTGGTGGTATTCCATAGTTGCGCAACCTCGTATTGATCCGATATGCGGCGCATACCGTCGACCGTCACTCCCGAGCCACCGCCATAGACGCCATTGCCTACAGAGCTTAGCATTACTTGCTGACGGGAGTATCCCGCCACCATGGCATTGTTGATGTTATTGGACGTGGCGGTTAGGGCTGCCATGCTGGCATTAAGCCCTGACATACCAATGTTGAGCATGCTCATCTTGAATCCTTATCTCTATCGCTTTAAATGAGGGCTAATCAGCAGCGCCATTTACTCTTGCGGTTTCGTCATAAATGGCAATATTAAAGCGGGTTGCATTGCAACTGTATTGGGAGTGCCATTCGATTGATTATTAGAGGCGACCGTCTCGGGACTAGACTTAAGTGCGACAGACAATTGTTTTGCCATCACACTAGCAAGACCTGTACTTTGCATCTGGCTTAAGCGGCCAGCAAGTTCGGCATCATGCCAATCGCGATACATGCCGTCATTCTGTGAAGAAAGGGGGCTATCTTTGTCGGCCATCACATCTGAGGCCGATCGCATCTGTTTTAATACGGTTTGTAGAAACTGAGCTTCAAACTGTTGGCTGACGAGTTTTAATGCACCATGCTCGCCATTGGCTTTAATCAAATCACCGGCATTTAGTTGATTTAGGTAGCTGTGGTTGTTGTCTAATTTCATTAGATCACCACCAATTCAGCTTCGAGTGCACCTGCTTCATCCAGTGCTTGTAAGATAGACATGAGATCCATGGGTGATGCACCCAGGCTATTGACCGCACGCACGACATCATCGAGGGCTACACCCTCTTCCCAGACAAACATATGACCATTTTCTTGATCGATATCGACAGTGCTGTCGTTAGTGACAACAGTTTCGCCTTGAGCTTGGCCTAAAAAGGCGCCATTGGGTTGGCTTACGTTCTGTTGCTCGACGATAGAGACAGTCAGGTTGCCATGGCTAACCGCCGCTTTACGTACCACCACGTCGCCACCCATGACCACGGTACCTGTGCGACTATTAAATACCACGCGAGGAGACTTGCGCCCTTGCTCGATTTGCAGCTCTTCGAGCATGGACATAAAGGTGACTCGTTCGCGGTTGGTGCGGGGAGCTCGCACCATGACCTTGGCGTTGCTATCGGCTTCAGCGACACTCGGACCAAATAGTTCGTTAACGGCCCGCTCAATGTTACGCGCCGTCTTAAAGCTAGGCTGTTTTAGGTTTAGCACGATATGTTCGGTTTCATTAAAATTACTTGGCATCGATGCTTCTAATAACGCTCCGTTGGGAATAGTACCCACTGTAGGAATATTGACCGTCACTGAGCTGCCATTTCGCCCTTGTGCTGACACGCCACCAACGACTAAGTTGCCTTGAGCCACGGCATAAACCTCGCCATCGACGGCGCGTAGCGGCGTCATTAACAGGGTGCCGCCACGCAAACTTTTAGCATCACCCAGTGATGACACGGTAATGTCTAACGTTTGTCCAGGGCTTGCCAGCGGTGACACCGTGGCTGAAACCGCGACCGCGGCAACGTTCTTTAACTTGGGATCGGTTTTATCATCGATTTGCACCCCAAACTGTTTCAGCATATTCACAACGGATTGGCTGGTAAATTTGACCTGATTCTTATCACCGGTACCATCTAGACCGACGACGAGGCCGTAACCTACGAGTTGGTTATCACGAATACCTTGCACATCGACAATATCCATTAAATAGCGGTGCTGAGCCTCGGCCTGAACGGGAAGTAATGGCAGCAAAGCCAGTAGCATGCTGGTCATAAAGAGGGCGATTTTTTTCATTCAAGTAACCTTGATTTTTGAATATGCAAGCAGAAGATCATAGTGGAAACCACGGGCTATTAAAGTAGCGAGATGCCCAGCCCATACGGTTACTGTCAGTAATCGCACCTTGACCGCCATAGATAATACGAGCATCGGCGATACGCTGTGAAGAGATGGTGTTATCGTTGCCAATATCATCAGTACGAATGAGTCCGAGCAAGCGCAGGTACTCATCACCTTGGTTAAGTCTGAGCCATTTTTCGCCACGAATTAATAGCGCGCCATTGGGCAAAACTTTAGCGACGGTTACTGTGATGGAGCCTGACAGCTGGTTTTGCTGAGTGCTCGATCCGGTACCACTAAACGAGCTACCTAAGTTGGCTTCGCCGCTGCCAGCGATACTGTTTGTGCCTGTAGTGCCTTGACCATCAAGCGATAAGCCTGTGTTTTTATTGGTCTTAGTGTCGGCGCTTTTGCTCGAATAGGTCTTCTCATCTAAGGCGACAGTCAGAATGTCGCCTTCGCGAAATGCACGCTTATCTTTGAATAGTGTCAGCATAAACCCAGGGCGGTAAGCACTACCGTCTTTGGCATCTGGTAAGCTGTAATCTATTTCTGGCGGCGCCCATTCTGGCTTTCCTGGTTTGGTATCAAGCTCAGGAATGTGTGAGATACAGCCAGATAAGAGTAATACTAAGCCTATCCAAAATCCTATCCAAAGTTGTTGCATGGTGATCCTTTTCGAGTCCTAACGTTGAAGCAATGGATAAAGCGCTGATTACAGCGCTTGGTTTAGGAACTTAAGCATGTCGTCAGAGGCCGACACCACTTTAGCGTTCATCTCGTAAGCACGCTGGGTCGAAATCATCTCGACCATCTCTTCAACCACGTTAACGTTAGCGCCTTCAAGTGCCCCTTGGCGGATTTGGCCTAAGGCTTCATCGCCAGCAATCCCTTCAATCGCACCGCCTGAGGCACCCGTTTCACGGTATAAGTTGTTACCACGTGCTTCTAAACCCGCTGGGTTGGTAAAGTTAACTAGGGTGATTTGGCCTAGCTCTTGTGAATCAGCTTGACCCGCCATCTGGGCTGAGACGATACCGTCAGAAGCAATCGTCACTGTCTGTGCTTCATCTGGAATTTGGATATTAGGCACTAAAGGCAAACCTTGAGAGGTCACCATTAAGCCTTCGCTGCTGCGGTAGAACTGTCCATCTCGGGAAAAGCTCACATCGCCATTAACTTCTTCGATTTGGAAGAAGCCCTGACCTTCAATCGCAAGATCTAGCTGTTGATTGGTTGTCAGCATGTCGCCAGGCGTAAACACCTTTTGCGTGCCCGCAACGCGAGTACCTGTACCTAGCTGTAGACCTGCAGGCAGTTCATTTTGCTCATCAACTTGGCCGCCAGGTTGGCGTTGCACCTGATAGAAAAGGTCATTAAAGGCGACACGGTCACGTTTAAAGCCTGTGGTGTTAACGTTTGCCAAGTTGTTGGCAATGGTAGTCATCTTAGTATCTTGGGCGGTTAAGCCTGTTTTACTAACCCATAAAGCTGATTGCATCGAATGTGTCCTTAAAAAATAGTTTACGCGTCACGTAGTAAGCGGTTACCCGCTTCAGCGAGCTTTTCAGCGCTCTTCATCAGTTTGACTTGCACCTCAAACTGGCGGCTTAAATCCATGGCGGCGATAAGCTCACCCACGGCTTGGACGTTACTGGCTTCTAGAAAGCCGCTGCTAACCGTCACGTCTTCACTCGCGGGTAAAGGTTGACGGTCTTGCGGGTAAAGCAAACCGTCCAAGCCTTTGCTCATTGTTGCTATGTCTGGATTAACCAGCTTGAGCTGGCCAACTTCTTCGATAACACCATCGGCGTCGGCAATAATGCTGATCCGGCCGTCATCGCCAATGAAGAGTTCACGATACTCTGGCAGCACAATAGGGCCCGCTAGTCCCGCGACAGGGCGACCATCTAAGGTCAGCTGGCCGTTTACATCGGGAGTCATGGCGCCTGCACGGGTATAACCTTCACCTTCGGCTGTCATTACCGAGAACAGGCCTGCCCCGTTGAACGCCAGATCGAGATTGCGGCCTGTCGGGTTTAAAGTGCCGCTTTGTCGACTGAAGCCACTGCCTTGTGTCTGAGCCAATACGCGAGTCTGCAAGCTATCGCCGATAGGGTTCACTACCATAGAGTTGACTCGTTCAAGATCGGCCTTAAAACCAGTGGTGTCAGCATTGGCTAAGTTATTTGCGCGTATCGCCTGCGCTTCCATTACCCTAGTCGCGCCACTCGCCGCGGTATATAGCATTCTGTCCACGGATTATTCCTAGATTGCGTTCAACAAGGATTGCTGCATTTGCGAGTTGGTATCCAGCACTTTGGCATTGGATTGATAGTTACGTTGCGCTGTCATCAAGTTAACCATTTCGGCAGTTTGGTCGACGTTAGAGCCTTCAAGATAACCCGCGCTGAGTCCCCCTAGGGTGCCAGTGGTTGGCGTGCCAATAATCGGTTGGCCAGCGGCATTGCTTGCCGTCCACGCGTTATTGCTGGTCGGTGTTAAACCGTTCGGGTTGCTAAAGTCTGCGAGTACGACTTGGCCTTGTATCTGCTCTTGACCGTTGGTGTAGGTACCAAACAGCATGCCGTTATCATCAATACGAATACCGTTTAGCTCGCCTGAGGTGTAGCCATTTTGATTTAGGCTTGAGTTGTTATAGTCAGAGGCGTATTGGGTGCTCTTGTCGTAAGTTAACGCAAGGTTCATCGCTGACGCACCGGCAGAGGCGGCGATGTTTAGTGTGATGTCGTTACCGTTTATAAGCATACCGTTAGTATCAAACTCTAATGTATGGCCGGCAGCTGGCGTTACATCAGTATCGCCCATTTTATAATGTACAGACCAAGTGTTATCGGTCGTTTTAACATAATACTGGGTCAGAGCGTGTTCATTACCGAGTGAGTCGAAAGCGGCTATGGTGCTAGAAGAGTGATAGGTTGTGGCATCATCAGAATCGAATGGGTTAGTGGCTGGATCGATCACTTCAACTCTAGCATCTAAGTTAGAGATCAGGCCAATGGTCGAGGTTGCTTTGGCTGAAAGAGCCCCTGTTTGCACCTGTAGATCGCTGACGTTGCCGTTCTGTAGATTGCCTGTTGCACCTGTGCTGTAGCCTTGCAGACGGTTACCTGCTGGATCAGTAATATAGCCGTCAGCGTCTTGGTTAAACATGCCGGCGCGAGCATAGCTGGTGCTGCCGTCTTGGCCGCTTAATACGAAGAAACCATCGCCCTGAATACCCATATCTAATTGACGACCTGTATAGGTTAAGCTGCCACCCATAGAAAAATTTTGGCTGGTGGACATTACGTTAACGCCGCCAGCTTGGCCGCCATTATAGATGGCTGAAAACTCACTGCGACCACTACGAAAGCCGACCGTTGATGAGTTAGCAATGTTATTACTGATCGTGTTGAGGTCTTGAGTAGTTGCTTGTAGACCACTTAGTGCAATATTGAACGACATGGAGATTATCCTTTACTAACGCGTTATGAGACTTCAGAGATTTCAAGTACAGAGATGGTGCCTAGGCCATTGCCAAGTTCTGCCATCATCATTCCTGATGCACTGATAAAGTGAATTTTTTCGATTTCAGCCTTGATAAAAGTATCGGCTGTCGTGGTTACATCACCGGCTGTGGTATTGGCAACTAAGCTGTATTCGCCCTGTGGTAGCTCTAGAGCAGTAGGATCGATGCTAAAGGTAGAATCTCCCGCTTCTTGTGGGCCTAGCTCTATGGTCTTAACCACATCGCCACTGTTATCGACGATGTCGATACTGAGATTTTCAACTGAGTCTTCTAGATACACCTTGCCATCGAGCGCGGCATCATCAAGAGTGAAGTCTGATGCGGGTACCATGGCATTTTTGCCCACAAGCTGAGCAGATTGCACGATGCCAAGGTTTTCCATCATGACCATTTGCATCGACTGATTGGTGCGCATGTGCTCTAAGCTTTCGACTTGTGAGAATTGAGCAAGTTGTGAAACATACTCAGTACCATCGATAGGATTGGTGGGATCTTGGTTTTGGATCTGTGCAATCATCAATGTCATAAATTCATTTTTGATTGAAGCGGCATCATTACCCGGAGAGTTTTGTATAGCACCGGTGTTACCGCTGTTGTTACTCACATCTGTTACATTCATTATTTGTTTCCTAGTTGCAGTAAACCTTGCTGCATTGAGCGAGCACGGTTCATCACTTCAACACTGGTTTCAAATGAGCGGCTTGCAGCCATCATGTCAGCCATCTCCTCTACAGTATTGACGTTGGAGTAGGCGACATAGCCTTGCT
This sequence comes from Shewanella sp. 125m-7, assembly GCF_052977045.1. Lineage (NCBI taxonomy): Bacteria > Pseudomonadati > Pseudomonadota > Gammaproteobacteria > Alteromonadales > Shewanellaceae > Shewanella > Shewanella sp. 125m-7. Next base: position 34,891 of record NZ_JBRILQ010000026.1, on the reverse strand, counting down.
CGTCGGCAAAGGGATGGTTGGGCTCGTAACGCATATCGAGTGGCGCATCGCTTTGTACTATGGCTGAAACTTCGACGTGTGCTCCAGCCAGCTCTCCCTCTTGGGTTTGCTTGTAAATAGTCGAGAACACAGGCTTTAACGCGCGAAATGCTTGTTCCGGTGTCTCGGCAGCTGCGCCAGCATTAGCAAGGTTACTGGCAACGGTATTAAGGCGAATGGTTTGGGCATTCATGCCTGCACCAGCAATTTGATAAATTTCTGCGAATGACATAGTTGTGCTTATTTACCTTCAATGGCGGTACGTAAGCCTGAAATCTTCATGTTGAGGAAGGTCAGGCTCGTTTGATAATCCATGGAGTTCTGTGAGTATCTTGCTTGCTCTAAGCTTAGCTCTACGGTGTTTTGATCCGCTGATGTTTGGTGAGGAATACGGTAACTAACTTGGTATTCTCCATTAGGGGTTACCCCTGCATTGAGCTGAGTCATCACAGTATTAAAGTCCAGATCTCTGGCTTTGTAGCCAGGAGTTTCAGCATTGGCCAAATTACCTGCCAGCATTTTGCTACGCTCGACTCTGAAATCTAGCGTCTGGGGGTGAACACCTAATGCGGCATCGAAGTTGATAGCCATTGAAACTCCTAGTATGGTATATGTTGTTTTTTATTTTTCCTTTCTATCCAAATTATGTGCCAAAATGCTTAACTCATACTTATCAGTCACTTATGTCTTTTTGATGTCTAGGGTGGGAACCTCAACTTCCTATGTCTTGCTTATACTTTCCTGCCTATTTCCGCATCATGCCCTCGCACAGGAAAATACGGGTGCAACGGAACAACTCAAACAGGAAGTGAGCCGGTTACTTGCTAGAGAATTGACTCAGTGGCAAAAGCAGATGGGGATAAAGCAGCTAAATACCGACATCAACATCAGGGTGCCATCTGGGGCAAAAAGGTTAGATGTTTGTCAATCAGATTTGAGTATCGATAGCGGTGCAATTCCTTTGGGTAATGTGCAACGTAAAGTGACCTGTGAGTCACAAGGGTGGAGCTTGTATGTGCGCGCCTCTGTTGTGGTAAAGGCAAAAGTTCCAGTGACCAATCGGCTACTAAAGCGGGGTGAACATGTTTCGATTGCTGATATTGAGTGGCAAGTTATTAGGCTGGATGCGTCTGATCGAAATGTGTTGGCACAATTGGATGATATTCTGGGGCGTAAAGTGGTGAGAAAAATTCGTCGCCATCAGGCCATCAAGTCACAGCAGTTAGATGACCCGCAGTGGATTAATATTGGTGACCGAGTCATTATTGAGGCGCGCAGCAATAGCTTTTACGCCAATATGCCCGGCGAAGCGCTTGAGGGCGGGGGCAAGGGAGATGCGATTAGAGTGAGGAACTTAAGCTCGGGTAAAATTATATCTGCTTATCCTATCGCGAAAGGGCGCGTGGCGACTCTGTTTTAACTTGTGAGCGGTGGCTGACATTGTAAATATTGCTGCTGAAGCCGATAATCTTTTGCCAAATAAATGGCGTTAATTTCAGTTGTGTTGTCTTTCTGTCGCCCTAGTTATTTTATAGGCGTATTTAATGGAGCCAGTATGGAAATTAATAAAATTAACAGTACGATAAATACTGAAATGGGCACGAGTCGGAGTAAAACGCATAGTTTCTCTCAACCTCAGCAACCTCAGACTGTTGTCGTCAAAAAGCCTCAAGCGGAAGTCAGTGATGACTGTAAGCTTATCGCGCATAACCAGCCGCAACTTGAGCAGTTACCCGATGTTGATCAAGAAAAGGTCGCTGAAATCCGTCAATCACTGATTGATGGTAGCTTCGAGATTGATATCGCGAAGATGGTTGATGCCATGGTACAGCAGCATGGTTAAGCCTGTTAGCCAGAACAATAAGCGAGAGCTTGTTATAGGGGTGGTGCTGGGGGTTCGGCAAGATATTGATGGTTATCGTCAACTGAAAAGCCTATTGAATCGTCAGCGTGAACTGATGCAACGTCGCGATAATCAAGGTCTTAATGAGCATAACAAGCTGCAATCTAGCTTATGCAATAGCTTGATGATTAAGGCGAGCGATAGAGGACAGATGTTGCAGGACTTGGGCTTTGCGGGGAATGCTAGTGGTATGCTGGCGTTAATAGCAAGGCTGCCTAAAGCCTCTTCTGAGCAGGTCGCCACTCTTTGGAATCGCTTACTTTCTTTAGTCAAAGAGAGCAAGCAGATTAACGAAGACAATGGCAAGTTATTAGTTGCACAGCAGGAGGTGATTAGTCAGCTTTTAAACCGTAACAACGAGGTTGCAATTGATTACGGGGATCTGCGATAAAAGGATGTTTGTCGCCTAAGTTGTAGCGTAACGGCCTGCAAGATCATCTAATTGCTTTTGCTCTTGTCTGTCTAGTTGATGCTGTTGTTCTTGTTTTCGTTCTTGGTAAAGCCACTTGATTCCTTGCTGGCGACCTAATTGACGGCGCCACAGGTTATCCATTCTTTGATGCTCTTGTTGTAAAAGAAGTTGCTTACGTATCAATTGCTTCTGCATCGGTTCGATGACTTGGATCATTTGAGCGCTATTTTGCAGCATCATTGCCGTTCCCCCAGTCACACTAAGCTGAGTGTAATCGGTCACCATTTGGCTTAAGAGTCGCTTTTGCTGTTCAATGTCATTGATTCTCGTCTGGGCGTTATTTCGCTGCAGACCTAGCTGGCCGAGCTTTTTTTCCTCTTGTTGACATAATATGAGTAGCTGTTTCATTACGCTTCTCTACTCGACAAGGAGTACCCCATATTGCTGACCAATTGTGCTAAGGCTGTGATGCTATGAGCGTGATCGGCTTGTGAGTCGGTACTTTGACGTAAAAATTCTGCCATTTGAGGATAAGCTTTCACCGCCATATCCATCTCAGGATCGTGACCCGCTTGATAACCTCCCAGTGGCAATAGATCTTTAACCTCGTTATAACGGCTATTTAGGTGACGAAACCATTGCCCTTGCTTTAGGGTGTCTTCAGTCGCGACTTTAGTCGCTAATCGACTCACTGACGCGCCAATATCGATGGCGGGGAAATGCCCCTTTTCGGCGAGTTTGCGGCTTAATACAATATGGCCATCTAAGATTGCACGAGCAGAGTCGGCGATGGGGTCTTGCTGATCATCACCTTCGGTTAATACGGTATAAAACGCGGTAAGGGTGCCCGTAGGGTGCTGACCATTACCCGCCATCTCGACTAAGCTTGGCAGCTGAGCAAAAGCTGAGGGCGGATAACCTTTGGTCGCTGGTGGCTCGCCTAAACTCAGCGCAATCTCACGCTGGGCCTGAGCATATCGAGTTAAGGAGTCAACCAGCAGTAATACTTGCTTGCCTTGGTCGCGATAGGTGGTGGCAATATGGTGGCATAAACGCATTGCGCGCATTCGCATCAGTGGTGTTGTATCGGCTGGGGCGGCAATGACAACTGCTCGCTTGCGTCCCTCTTCACCCAATGATTCGTCGATAAACTCTTTGACCTCTCGGCCACGCTCACCAATCAGACCAACCACGACAACATCAGCTTCTGTAAAACGGGTCATCATCCCTAGCAGAACACTCTTACCGACACCTGAGCCAGCAAAAAGACCTAGGCGCTGGCCACGGCCAATAGGGAGTAGGGCATTGATGGCTCTTATCCCAACATCCAATGGTTCGTGAATGGGTTTACGCATTAACGGGTTGATGGGTTTATGTTGTAGTGGCACATGAGGCAGATGCTTAATGCAGCCGAGTCCATCTAATGGCTGACCTAATCCGTCGAGCACGCGGCCAAGTATGCCTAAGCCTGAAGGAATAAGGCATCGGCCTTCAATTGGCATCACTCGAGCACCAGGCATTAGCCCCGAAGCGGCTTCGATAGGCATTAAGCAGAGGGTATCTTTGTAGAAACCGACCACTTCAGCCTCTACTAGCTGTTTATCACGACATTCTATGTGGCATCGATCTCCTGTGCCTAGCTGGCAACCGACCGCCTCGAGTAACAGGCCGTTGACTCGAGTGAGTCGTCCGTAAACTTGAGCGACAGGAACCTTAGGCCAATCTAAAATGTCGGCGTTAAATTTCAACGTCAGCCTCATTCGTTAAGCTAGCAGCTTCAATCGGGGTCTCATTAAGATGAGCCTGAACTTGAGCTAAACAGCTGTTGAGACGTGTTTCAACCGATGCATCTGCATCAGAGGTGGCGCTGACAATGCGGCAGCCGCCGGCGCTGATACTCGAGTCTGCAACGAGCGTCCAATGCTTAATCTTGTCGGCTGCCAACTCTTTAAGCTTGTCTACTGCACTTGGCTCAAGATGAATTTTGACCTCTGTCGGATCATCTGGCAGTGCGCTTAATGTCTCTTCAACCAAATTTAAGATCTGTTGTGGTTGAAGTGTTAGTTCACAGCGGATCACCTGTAAGGATACTCGGCGAATGAGATCTAGGATCAGTGTTTGCTGTTGCGCTATCTGTTGGCTATGGCCTTCTTCTAGTAGTGACTTTAGCGCGCCTAAAGGGGCGATAAGACTATTAAGCTGGTCATCGATATTATCTTTACCTTTTTGCTGACCCTCAATGCGCCCTTGGTTGAAGCCCACCGCATGGCCAGACTGGCGTCCCTCTTCTATACCGGCCTCAAAGCCGGCTTGATGGCCTTTTTGTACGCCATCATCATAGCCTTTATCGAAAGCCTGCTGAAAATCTTGCCAACTCATTTCCCCTTGTTCGGCATCGGTTTCAGGGGCGATTAGAGGAGAAAAGCGGTGGCGACGAGCATGATCACCTATGAGGCGCCAGCGTGGGTCGGAATTTTTGATTTCAGTACTCATTATTCAACTACCTGCTCTTCAAACAGTTGTAACTCAATCTCACCTTCGTCAGCCATCTGCTTGGCGATTTCCATGATCTCTTTACGTGCCGCAATGGCTTGACTCAATGGCACGGTACCAATGGCTTCCACCTGAGTTTCAATGGCGGATGACATACGTTTAGGCAGGGCTGTGAGTAGGGTGGTTTTCAGTTCAGCATCGATACCTTTGAGTGCAAGAGCCAATACATCACTAGGGACTGTTGCCATGATCTCTTGCAGTGTTTCTTGTTTCTGTCGACCTAGAATGATGAAGTCGAACATGTTGTCGGTAACATCATTGGCTAGTTGCTTATCGTGCAACTTGAGCATTTCCATCAGCTGTTCTCTATCGCCATTGAAACGGTTCAATATGTCAGCTACTTGGCGAACGCCGCTGATCTGCGTATGGCTCTTTTCCATAGCCATCAGCATGCAACGCTCAACTAATTGACGAAGCTCATCAACCACTTCTCTGTCTAGATCGCCGAGTTGAGCAATGCGCACCAGTACTTCATCTTGCCCCGATGCAGGCAGCCCCTCTAGAACCAGAGCTGCGTTTTCGGCGGGTAATAGTCCCAATAGCACAGCTTGTAGCTGACAGTGTTCGTTGGCAATCTCTCGTGCCAATAACTGCGGATCGACCCATTCTAAACGTTTGACTAAGATTTTAATCTCGTCGCCATAGATACCATCGATTAACCCTTTTGCGACTCGATCGCCTAAGGCGAGGTCTAAGGTTTTTTGAAGGTAGGAGCGTGAAGCTCGTGCGATACCAGATTGTTCCTGATAGCGTTTGAAAAAGCGCCCCAGTACAGCATCTGCCTCATGTTGAGTAATACTAGAAAGGCGTGCCATTTTATGGCTAAGGTGCTGTACGTCATTGCGGTCTAAATGAGCCATGACCTGTGCGGCACCTTGTTCTCCCATACTCAGCAACAACATCGCTGCTTGATCCAGATTATCCATCTTAATTACGAGTTCACTATTATTCACTGTTGCTGTTACCTATCTTCAAGGCTAATTTATATTCGGGTTGCAAGATGTACGATTTGGCTTAATCTCTCTCGGTATCGCCAATCCAATGGGCAATTACCTCGGCAACACGTGCAGGCTCTTGATTAGCAAGCAAGGTGAGGTGTTCCATCTTGACCGCTAAAGGAGAGCTCGCTTCTGGCAGGCTGACATCGCCGCTCCAGTTGATATCGCTGCTACTCTGGTTGGCTCCGATTAATTGATCAGCCATAGGCTGTGCATTATTAGTGGCTTCAAGTTTGGTTACAGCCGCCTGTGCCGATGGCAACGTTGCTTGCACTGGCTCATCACCACTTTTTAAGTTGTGCTCAACCGTTTTAGTGAGGTGCTTAACGAGTGGACGTAGCACGAAGAAGATCATCGCTAGGCCTAATAGCGCACCGATAAAGTAGCGTAAATAGGTTTGATAGCTTTCACCCTGCCACCATGGCATGGGCTCGAACACAGCGATGTTCATGGGCGCAAAGTCAAAACTATTGATGCTAAATTGGTCGCCGCGCGCCGCAGAGAAGCCAATCGAATCCTGTACCATGCTGCTTAATTGATCTAATTGAGGCTGAGTCCAGCCAGCTTCTCCGCCAGATTGCTTATTGACTAACACTGATACCGACAAACTTTCTAATTGCATCTGTTGATAACGCGTGTGTCTAACAGAGCGGCCAGTATCGAATTGGCGGCTCTCTTGTGAGTTTAAGTTGCGGCGAGCATTACTATCTTCTGCTTCTGCGGCTGGGGGCTGATTGCTGAGCGCTCCCGGAATACCCAGAGCCATATCGCTATTGGTTTCATTGCTGGTGACGTTTTCTTTGGTTACGACAGCGACTGGATCCAGAGACTCTTTGGTTTCTTCTACTTGGTTGAAGTTCACTGTTGCAGCAACTTGTACTTGGAAATGTTCGCGTCCTAGAATAGGCAGTAGCATGCTTGAAGCACGATCAATTAAGCTTTGCTCTAACTCTTGGGTGTACTTTAGCTGGCGGTCTCGTGCCTGAGTGATATCTTTATTAACACTAATTGATGAGCTTAAGTGGTTACCCTCTTGATCGACAACTTGTACTCGATCGGGAGTCATACCGGTAACGCTACCAGCGACTAAGTTGACGATAGACTCAATCTGTTCCGGTTGAATATTGCTACCGGCATAGAGTTCAAGCATCACAGAGGCTGTGGGTAATTCAGGTTGCTGACGAATAAATAGGGTTTTTTTAGGGATGGCCAAATGGACTCGAGCTGTTTTAACTGCTTTGAGTGCCATAATCGTTCGTGATAACTCACCCTCTAAACTATAGCGGTATTTAGCCTGTTCCATAAACTGGCTTGTGCCTATGCTAGAGTTTTCGAGAGACTCCATTCCTGACGGTACCTTAGCCTTAACGCCTCGGGCGGCTAATAGCATGCGGGCGGCGCCGAGTTTATCTTCAGTCACCAGTATCAGTCCGCTGTTAGCGTCGATACGATAGCTAATTCCTTCCGCTTCAAGTACCTCGATAATTTGTGAAGTTTCAACGCCTTCTTGGTCACCATATAAGGGACGGTAGCCTTGGCTAGCACTCCACAGCATCAACACAATGACGCAAGCGGCAACAATAGCGAGTACGGCTAATATCGCCACCTGACGGTCGCCTCGATTAAATTGTTGCCACTTTTGTTTTAGTGAATTAATGGGGTTGTTATTGACACCAACATTCGTTGCGGCGTTGCTGGTTTGAGTCAATGTTGCTGGCATGCTTTAGTTATCCTTCCTCAAAAATAGCACTTGAGTTTTTGGGTCGTAATGGTTATTAAATTAGACTGTTATGATCAGACTGGCATCTTCATAACTTCGTCAAACGCTTGTACTAAACGATTTCGAATTTGGATCATGGAGGAAAAAGCGAGTCCCGCTTTTTGCGAGGCCACCATGGCGCCGACTAAATCGCCGCTCTGGCCTGTATCTACCGCTTTCATTAGGGCTGCCGATGCATTTTGATCTGAGTTGACGGCGGCAACTTTATTTTTCATCAATTCAGTAAATGAGGGTGCTTGTAGCCCAAAATCTCTTGGATTAGGCGTGACGCTTATCGCGCCTTTTGCCATCTCTGAATGGATATTTAGCTGCTGCATCATTAACTGAGCACTGGCTATATTGGCATTTGACATATAAATTCTCTTGATAAACCTAGACTATGATTACGCGGCATGACCTGCTTGAGCGAGGAGCCGTTCAATATCGATCCCCTCTTCTCGCATTTGCGCCAGCTTGTATCGCAATGCTCGTGTTGTCATACCCAAGGCTTCAGCCGTTTGGATCCTATGGCCGTTATGACGCTTCAGTGTGTCAATAATATATTGGAACTCAGCCTGGCGTTTAGAGGCCTTTAGCCCTAACTCATTTTGCTCCACTAAGATTGAACCGTCTTGATTTTCGAGACCGAGATCTTCTGCTTGTAAGGCTTGGCCGCGGCGCATCACCAGCGCGCGTTGGATGGTATTTTCGAGTTCACGCACATTGCCGGGCCAGTTGTGGCTCAAGAGTAAGTTTCGTGCTTGCTCACTGAAGTAGCATTGCTGGTTAGCGGCAAGAATTTTGTATCGCTGCAGAAAATGCTCAGCGATAGGCAGAATGTCTTCACGTCTCTGACGCAGCGGTAATATCTTGATTGGCAACACATCCAAACGATAGAAGAGATCTTGTCTAAATTTGCCATCTTGCACCGCCTGGCGCAGATCTTTGTTGGTGGCGGCAATAACCCGAATATCTAACTTAATCGATTTATGACTACCTAATCGCTCAACTTCTCTTTCCTGCAATACCCGTAGTAATTTGGCTTGCAAAAGCAGAGGCATCTCACCGATTTCATCGAGCAGCAGCGTTCCGCCATTGGCGAGTTCGAATTTTCCGGGCTGGTCTGTTGTCGCACCGGTAAATGCGCCTTTGATATGCCCAAACAGGATCGACTCTAAAATGCTTTCAGGGATAGCGGCGCAGTTGATTGCGATAAAGGCTTTGTCAGCACGATTGGAATGACGGTGAATATAGCGAGCTAGTGGCTCTTTACCTGTGCCGCTTTCACCTGTAAGTAGCACTGTGGCTTCTGTATTGGCAGCGCGATGAGCCAGCATGAGCAATTGGCGACTGACAGGGGCCGCGCAAATTAACTCGTTATTGGGCAGTTCTAGTCGGCGCAATCTTTGTAGTAGTGAACACAGTTGCTCTTCATCTATCGGCAGTAACAAATAATCTTGTACACCACACTGCATGGCGATACTGGCAAGCTCGGTTTGTTCTGGGTTAAGCAGGGCGACTTGGTGCTTACCCGGAAATTGTCGTAGCCGTACCGGTACATCCTGACTCGTGCAATGAGAAAGGTTGATCAAGCTTAACCAGGGGGTGTCTTTGTTATTGGGCAACCATAAATCAAAGCCCTGTTGTATCAACCTATTCTGGCTCGATTGGGTTAGATCTGCATCGACAAATCTTAAACTAGAATGATTCATTTTGTGCTCTCGAAGCTGGGGTCACAGAATTTGCTGCAGACTTTACTAGGCGCAAAGTGACTCGACGGTTTAGCTCTCGTCCTTCAGTGCTGTTATTACTGGCGATTGGGGCTCGGGTACCGTGATGGCGTGTTTGGATCATCTTGGCTGACACCCCAAGCTCTATTAGCCTTGAGACCACCTCATCGGAGCGTTCTTTACTAAGCACTAAGTTGGCTAAGTGCTCACCGGATGCATCGGCATGACCGTCTACCAATACTTCTACAATACTCGGATCGGCTTGAAGGTAACGATAAATGGCATAGAGGTCTTGTTCATGAGTCGCATTCAAAAGACTTGAGCTAGGGGCAAACAAGAATTCTAAGCGTCGCAAGTAGGTGAAGGGTTTTGGCAGTAATTGCTGGCGACAAAGTCTAAATTGATTCGCCACTGAGCGGGTTGATACAGGGCTGGCATTGACTAGGTATTGGTTGTCAGTATTAGTGATAGCGACTTGCCAGGTGTGCCCTTGCTCTAGCGCTTCTAAAAAAGCGGCGGTATTTTTCTGGCTGATTGCTTGTGAGCCAAACCAGTGCAGTGAGGTCGTGGCGATAGGCTGATGCGTTTGTGCCTGCCAAGATGCGGCAACGACAGAGGCTTGGCTCTGTGCGTTATTTAAATTAAGCCAGTCAGCTTGCAAAGCAAAACTCAATGCTTCACCAGGATTCGCTTTTAAGGCGAACGTACCAAAGCTTGCGACTTTATGAGTAATCTCACAACCAAATTGATCTCCTGCAAATTGCCAATGGGCTTGTTCAAAAGGAGTTTGATAGTTAATAGGTGCCGCTAATGCGCTATTTGTGATGTTTGTACAAATAAAAATTAAACAGATTAATATATAAACTGATGGTTTCAATTTCCCATAACCCTTAAAAGTAAAGACTGTGTTTTTATTGTTTTTATGTTTGTATTTTTTAAGGTTGCCAATTAAACACGTAATATTAAAGTATGTAAAACTTTTTATTTTTATTTTGTGTGTAAATCATCTTTTTAAAACTTAAGCTAAAGTTGAGTGTGTTTTTTGTAGATGTACTGTAAGCTTGCGATTATTATAGATAGTCATTTCGTTGATTACTTTTAATACTACCATTGAGTCTTTCTCATTAATTACGCCTTAAGTTTATTTGTAACGTGTTGTTTTTATGGTTATTTTTTATTTCAGCTTAAAATGTTGAAATTAAATTAAAGTTTTTGTGAAAATGGTCGCTTTATAGTTGGCTTTGTTTTTGGCTTTGTTTTTGGCTATAGCGTTTTTATTTTAGGGTCATGGTTTGAATTTGTTTGGTAATGCGTTTTGTTATATTTGTTGCGAGTTTTATTTATTTAGTCATTATTTTGTCGGTCGTCATTTAAATAGCTATTTTTAATTGAGCGTCGATTATTTGACGTTGTTTTGTTGTGAGATTTAAGATGAAAACTACTGCTAAAGCCAATTTAATTAAATCTAGTCAAGGAATAGAAATTAGACCTGTTGCCCTGATCAAAGAGAAGTTAGCGAGAAGTCGATTATTGGTACAATTAGATCAATGCTTGCGTCCGATAATGGATGCCGTAAATGAATTACTACACCCGATTATTCGTCAAGGCCATCATGCGTTATCACAAGTTTCGTTAACTACGAAAACAAGTTCGTGTGTACCTGAATTGCATCATGCTTGGTTCTCATTAAGTTATAATCGAATCGCACTAGGCTGGTGGCGAATTGATAAATGTACTTTAGATCAGTTAGCGAGTGGCTATTATGGTGCTTTTTCTAGTACGCCAAAATCGCCATTAAGATCGCCTAGTCAATCTGAGTTTCGCTTGGTAAAGCGCCTTATGATAGCGGCAATTAAACGCTTGCCCATCACTGAGATAGATGAGAATGCGCTTGAATTAGAACTTATTACTAATGAAACCCCTATTAAGGCGCCTGTCTGCTGTGAGCTGAGTTTTCCTGCTGCCCATAGTGGCCCTCCTATCTTATTTTTTATGAGCGAACACTTACTTGGCTTGATGGCCGAATTACCGAGCCAATATCAAGCCGATCCCGCTTTATCTGAAAAGCTAGCGCACAGACTCAGACAGATCCCATTAAGAGTGTTACTCGAGCTTGGGCATCAAAGTACATCTTTGACTTCACTACAAAATCTGGCTGTGGGTGATATTTTGCCTATGAATCTGCATTCACGTTGTCCTGTGACTGTAGGTAAGCGCCCTCTTTTTTATGCCACGGTTCATACCCATGAGGGGCAAATGGTGGCCAAACTGACTCAAGAAGCCTTTTACATGGAGGAGCAATCCAATGGCTGAACATAACATTTTGCACGATGAAGATTTTTTATTGGATGATGAGTTTTTTGCTGAGGAGGAGAACCATCAGCCAAAGCCTCAAGCTAAGCCAGTTAAAGATATGTCTTTTTTCCATCAACTACCTGTGCAGGTGACCTTAGAGTTAGCCAGTGCTGAGATGTCATTGGGAGAATTGACGAAAATGGGCGAGGGCGATGTAGTGGCACTCGATCGTATGGTTGGTGAGCCTTTAGATATTCGAGTGAATGGTGCCTTGCTAGGCAGAGGTGAGGTGGTTGAGGTGAATGGCCGTTATGGTGTGCGCTTGCTTGAAGTGGAAGCTATCAGTCTAACAGGAGCAAATGACTGATTATGTGGCGAGTTTTGCTGATTCTACTCTTAGGCTTCTCATCGACGGCTTATGCCAATGATGGCTTAACATTATTCACGTTAAATGATGGTGCAGAGACTGAGTCTGTGAGCGTAAAGTTGGAAATTTTGGCACTGATGACAGTGCTAAGTTTCCTGCCCGCTATGTTGATGATGCTTACCAGCTTTACTCGTATCATTGTGGTATTGGGGATACTACGCCAAGCATTAGGCTTGCAGCAAAGCCCTCCCAATAAGGTGTTGATCGGAATCGCATTAGTAATGACGATATTTATCATGCGCCCAGTTGGAGAGGAGATTTATGATAAGGCTTTCTTACCTTACGATCAGGGGCTAATTGAGTTACCTGAGGCGGTAGAGCGTGGAGAGAAACCGCTGCGTCAGTTTATGTTGGCACAAACTCGTGAAACCGATCTTGAGCAAATGCTAAAGATAGCCGATGAACCGACAACCTTGACCGCGGATGAGATCCCCTTTTTTGTGCTGATGCCAGCCTTTGTTTTGAGCGAATTGAAAACGGCTTTTCAGATTGGTTTCTTGCTATTTTTACCCTTTTTGGTGATCGATCTAGTGGTTGCAAGCGTGTTGATGTCTATGGGCATGATGATGCTGTCACCCTTGATTATTTCATTGCCATTTAAATTAATGGTCTTTGTATTAGTCGATGGCTGGTCGATGACGGTGAGTACCTTAGTGGCCAGTTATGGTTAGCCTAGATTCTATTGCGCGATTAGGAAGGTTTTTAAATGAGTATTAGGCTGCAGGATGAGCGGGGATCTACTGTCTCCATCGCCGATATTATTTATCTGTTGCTCGGCTTGGTGATGCTCGGCTTAGTGGCATTAAATGACTGGCCTACTATCATCTCTATGCTCATAGCCGGGGTGTTTTAGCCTTATGGATGTGAATGAACTGACATCCTTCTTTGCTGATGCCGTTTATTTGGTGATCGCTATGGTCGGAGTCTTAGTGCTGCCAAGTTTAATCGTCGGTTTGGTTGTTGCTGTATTTCAAGCGGCAACCCAGGTGAATGAGCAAACCTTAAGCTTTTTACCTCGTTTGGTTATCACTCTGCTAATGGTGCTATTTGCTGGTGAATGGATGTTGTTACAGATGAGCGACTTCTTCCAGCGCCTGTTTCTTAACATTCCTCACCTGATAGGCTGAGACAATTGCGTAATTTGAATAAGATTGTAGCTAAAAAAGTTCAAGCTAACAGCTATTCAAACTTAAATGGTTAGCTAAATGCTGTCTCTTACCTCTATTCAACTTAGTACTTTTATTGGCACCTTTTGGTGGCCATTCTGCCGGATTATGGGCGCCTTTATGGTCATGCCATTTTTAAGCAGTACTTATATCCCAGTCACGGTACGAATTTTACTCGCATTAACATTATCGGCGCTGATAGCGCCAATGTTACCGCCATTACCTGAAGTTGATGCAATCTCGATACAGGCACTTTTACTCGCCATTGAGCAGCTGCTGGTAGGGTTTATGATGGCGTTGTTTCTCACCATTATGCTCTATGTTATGACGCAGCTCGGTGAGATGCTATCGATGCAGATGGGTCTGGCGATGGCGGTGATGAACGACCCCTCAAGTGGTGGCTCACACCCTATTCTTGGTCAATGGTTCCTGCTCTATGGCACCTTGGTATTTTTAGTGCTTGATGGGCACTTGGTGGCGATTGGTGTACTGGTCGATAGCTTTAGATTATGGCCTGTCGGTATGGGCGTGTTTGACCTACCGTTAATGGGGCTAATCGGTCGCATTAGCTGGCTATTTGCTGTTTCGTTTATGCTTGCTATTCCTTCAATCCTTGCCATGTTAATGGTCAATATTACCTTCGGTGTATTGAGCCGTTCGGCGCCGTCACTCAACGTTTTCGCTCTGGGCTTCCCTATGTCAATGTTGATGGGGCTGCTATGCGTTTTCTTCTCGTTCAGTGGTTTACCCAGTCGCTATAGTGATCTCTGTTTAGATGCCTTGTCTGCTATGTATCAGTTTATTGGGGGGATAACATGAGTAAAGATACTGGGCAGAGTAAAACGGAAGATGCAACACCCAAGAAGCTTAAACAAGCCCGTGATCAGGGGCAGGTGCCTCGCTCAAAAGATTTCACCTCTGCCGCTTTAGTTATTGGTTGCGCACTATTACTCACGACCAGTGCTGGTGAGATTGGCGCGAGAGTAGCGCAGTTAGCGCGAACCAATATGCTATTCACTAAAGCGCAATTAGATGAACCAGGCATGATGACTCGCCATTTAGGGCAGGCGCTGCTGGAGATCCTCTATATTCTTGCTCCGCTATTTATCTTGGTGGCTCTGATCGCCATGATCGCCGGAGCTATGCCGGGTGGCTGGATATTTAACTTTGGTAACGCAGGCTTTAAATACAGCCGTATCGATCCGATTGCGGGTCTTGGCAGAATGGTATCGATTAAATCGTTTGCTGAACTGCCTAAGTCAGTACTTAAGATTGTGCTGCTAGGCGGGATCATGTTGGTTTTTCTTGATAAGAACTTGCAAACCCTACTGACATTTTCTCAATTGCCAATCGATGAAGCGATTACGCGTGTGATCGATATGCTATCGCTCGGGGTGTTTTATTTAGGGTTGGGACTGTTATTCATCGCTTGTATCGATCTGCCCTATCAGTATTGGCAACATCACAATGAGCTGAAGATGTCGCTGCAAGAGGTTAAAGATGAGCATAAGCAGCAAGAGGGTAAGCCTGAGATCAAGGCTAAGATCCGCCAAATGCAGCAACGTATTAGTCGCTCAAGAGCCGATGTCTCCATTCCTAATGCCGACGTGCTTTTGGTTAACCCGACTCATTATGCCGTCGCACTAAAGTACGATGCTAACAAAGCCGATGCGCCTTATGTACTGACTAAGGGCACAGATGAGTTGGCGCTTTATATGCGAGACGTTGCTAAGCGCCATGGTGTGGAGATCTTAGAATTGCCCCCACTCACTAGGGCAATTTATTACTCGACCAATATTGAGCAACAGATCCCCGCAGCCCTTTTTGTGGCGATTGCTCATGTACTGACATATGTCATGCAAATTAGGGCTGCAAGGCAGGGCAAACAAGCTAAGCCTGATCCTCTACCTCACTTTTTTATTCCTAATAACTTACGACACGATTAAAGGATATCTGATTTAATGAACTGGTTTTCGCGTACTTTTACCGGTAGCCCTGGCTATATAGGTATTCCTATTATGCTATTGGCCGTATTGGCGATGGTGATGCTGCCTTTACCGCCATGGTTATTGGATATCCTATTTACCTTTAACATCGTGTTGGCTGTGATGGTACTGCTGGCCAGTGTGTCGATTCGCAGGCCACTGGAACTTTCAGTTTTTCCTACCGTCTTGCTATTAGCAACTCTGTTGCGATTAACCTTGAACGTTGCCTCCACGCGTGTGGTGTTAATTGAAGGCCATGAAGGGGGCGATGCTGCGGGTAAAGTCATTCAGGCATTCGGTGAAGTGGTTATCGGCGGTAATTATGTCGTCGGTGGCGTGGTCTTCTTAATCTTGATGATCATTAACTTTGTAGTGATCACTAAGGGTGGTGAGCGGATCTCCGAGGTTTCGGCACGTTTTACCCTTGACGCCTTACCCGGTAAACAGATGGCGATCGATGCCGATCTCAATGCGGGAGTGTTGACTCAGGAGCAGGCGAGAGAAAGACGTCAAGATGTTGCGCGAGAAGCCGACTTCTATGGTTCGATGGACGGTGCCTCTAAGTTTGTTCGTGGTGATGCGATTGCCAGTATGCTTATCTTAGCCATCAACATGCTTGGCGGCTTGGCAATCGGTATCTTCATGCATGACTTAGGTGTCGGCGACGCATTTAAGACCTATGCATTACTGACTATCGGTGATGGCTTAGTCGCTCAGATCCCTTCTCTGTTATTGGCGACAGCTGCTGCGATTATTGTGACTCGAGTTTCAGACGCCGAAGAGATGCCTGAACAGCTGCGCAATCAATTGTTGGCGAACCCTAAAACACTGGCTACTTCTGCGGGTGTGATGTTTATTCTAGGTATCGTGCCTGGAATGCCGACTTTTGTGTTCCTCTCGTTTGCTGCTTTACTAGGCTTTGCTGCATGGAAGCAGGAAAAACGAGGGCCGGTGATAAAAGAGTCGAAAATAGATCAGCAGTTAGAGAATAACTTAAGCGAGCCTTCAGCGCCGAGTTGGGATGCGCTGCCTTATACCGATTTGATTGAGGTGCGTTTAGGTTACCGTTTGGTGCACTTAGTTGAGCGCAGTAAAGGCGCCGAGCTGCAAAAGCGCTTAACGGGTATTCGCCGCACCTTATCTGAACAAGCAGGTTTCTTACTGTCTGAGGTCAGAGTTCGCGATAACTTGTCGTTGGCCCCCAACGCCTATCAAATTAGCATGATGGGCAATCCAGTGGTAACTGCCGAGCTGGAGCCTGATCGTTTAATGGCGATTAAGAGTGGCCCTGTATTTGGCGATATCGATGGGATTATTACCAAAGAGCCCGCCTATCAAATGGATGCAATTTGGGTTGAACAAGACAACAAAGCTAAGGCGTTGAACTTAGGCTATTCGGTAGTGGATAACGCGACGGTTATCGCCACCCATGTGAGTAAGCTTATTAGAGAGTCGCTACCCGATATGTTGCAACATGACGACGTATTGGCGCTTAGCGATCGACTTGCAAAGCAATCGCCTAAATTGGCAGAGGCACTCAATAGCGCCTTGACGCCTATCTTGCAACTTAAGGTATATCGCTTATTGCTTAAAGAGCAGGTATCACTAAAGGATATCCGTACCATAGCGACGACCTTGCTCGATTGCAGTGAAAACAGTAAAGACCCAGTACTGCTTGCCGCTGATGTGCGCTGCGCCCTGCGTAACTCGATTTTACACTCGATAGTCGGTACTGCAACTAAGCTGAATGTGATGACTCTGGCACCAGAATTAGAGCAAACCTTGATGGTGGCACTCAATCAATCACAGCAGCAGGGAAAGGTTGCTCTCGATAGTTTCCCGGTTGATCCGCAATTGCTGGCTCAGTTACAGCAGCGGATGCCGCAACTATTGGCCGAGGCAAAAGAGCAAGGTCATAGCCCGCTGTTATTAGTCTCTCCACCACTGCGTCCTATCTTAGCGCGCTATGCACTCGCCTTTGCGCGGGGTTTACATGTGCTGTCTTACAATGAGATCCCCGAGACGCGGGAGCTGATGGTGGCAGGCCAGTTAGGCTAAACGAAAACAAACAATAAAAGGGATAGCGTTGAGCTATCCCTTTTGCTATTAACGCATTTTGACTTGATGCTACCTTGCTTGTTGCTGGCCCGCTTGGTTTAAGAAGCTGAGTAAGGCATTCAGTGCTTGATTACGCGGCTTGTCACGTTCCATAAAGATCTCATGGCGCGCGTAAGGTATTTTTGTCAGCTTACATAAGCCATTAATCGCTCGCTTCTGGGCTCGATTATCCACGATAGTATCTTCTTCAGCCTGCAATATCAGTAATGGGACTTTGCTATTTCGTGCAGCATCAACGGCTTGCTCTGCTGCATCGATAGATTCGACTAACCAATGATTGGTGGGTGAACCTAACTGCAGTTGCGGATTTTTTTGATAGAGCTCGCGGTAATCTTCATAACGCAATTTGCTGTTGGTCAGATCGTTGTTATCGAACGATTCGGCATGATAGCCTTTGCCGCCTAATATATAGTTAGGTTGTTTATGGTTATCGAGTAGTGCAGCTAAACGGCGGATGAACCCTCTGGGTAGCGGTAGTTTTATGCCATACATAGGCGCAGAAAATACCGCGGCTTTAAAGGTTGCTGGATACTGTTGTAAATACAGGGTACCGATAGCCCCGCCCATCGAGTGACCAAGCAAGTAATAGTTTTCACTTGGCAGTGGTTTAACTATTTTAGTGACAAATTCGGCGAAATCGTCGACATATCGCTGGAACTTGTCGATATATCCCTGCTCAGGGTTAGCGGTTGTACGCGCCGATAACCCTTGGCCACGATGATCGATAGCAAATAGGCTGTAGCCTTGTTGGTATAGATCAAACATCAGCTCTTTATACTTTAAATACGATTCTACTCGGCCATTGCTAATCACAATGGTGCCTATGCTATTGGGGTGAGTGATGCGGGCATAGGCCAATGTGATGTCGTCATGAGTCTTAAACGTGGCTTGGCTGACTTGCTGCCAAAAGACTTTTTGCTCAGGGCTATTTAAATGGTGCTCAGATGAAAAATGGGCAGTTTGCTTATTTGTCATATAAGGCTCAGTAGCTATCGACATAATGTAGTTCTATTAAGTGATCTTGCATGCAGTGTAACAAACTTGTTTAGCCAGACTCTAGCGAAACCTAAGCGATTAAACCACGAAGCGCTCACTTCGTTTGCTACACGGAGGACACGAAGAAAAGATGGATTTCCTTCGTGCTCTTCGTGTCCTCTGTGGTCCATTTTTATCTTTTAACGTCATCAGATTTTTTTGAGTTCGTCGTTAAGTGAATGGCATTACGGCTAATGCCATTCACTTTATCCTGTATGAGGTCGTGGTGGCATTGACTAGATGGCGACCTTTTGAGCTGCGATAAAATCGTTTATCTGCTGCTCAAGTATCGACATAGGCACCGACCCGTTTGCCAATATCGCATCGTGGAAGGCGCGAATATCGAAATTCTCACCAAGTTCAGCTTCAGCCTGAGCGCGTAAGCGTTTAATGGTCAACTCGCCAATCTTGTATGACAAAGCTTGTCCAGGCCAGTTAATGTAGCGGTCAATCTCAGTGGTGACATTATGCATCGACAATGCAGTATTGCTGGCCATAAAGTCGATTGCTTGTTGACGAGTCCAGCCTTTGGCGTGCATGCCGGTATCGACCACTAGGCGTGCTGCGCGCCACATTTCGTAAGTTAAGCGGCCAAAGTTACTATAAGGGTCTTGATAGAAGCCCGCTTCTAAGCCTAGGTACTCTGAGTAGAGTCCCCAGCCTTCACCAAAGGCCGATATGTAGCTGTAGCGGCGAAAATCTGGCAGGTTGGTTAGCTCTTGGTTTAGCGCAATCTGTAAATGATGTCCTGGCACTGCCTCATGTAGAGTTAATGCCTCCATCTCATACAGTGGGCGTTTATCGAGGGCATAAGTGTTGACCCAATAATAGCCCGGCTCATCATTGCGGTTAGAGCCAGAGTAACGCCCCGTGGTGTATTTCGGCGCGATTTCAGCTGGAACGGGCTCAATACCGTAGGGCTGGCGCGGCAGCTTGCCAAAATACTTTGGCAACATGGCGTCGGCTTTCTTGGCGATAAAGGCCGCTTCTTTTAGCAACTCTTCTGCGGTCTTAGGGTAAAACTGTGGATCGGTGCGTAAAAAGTGCAGGAATTCGGCAAAACTGCCCTCAAAACCGACTTGTTCGATGATCTGCTGCATCTCACCGCGAATACGCTTCACTTCTTGCAAGCCAAGTTGGTGCACTTCATCCGACGTCATATCTAAGGTGGTGTAATAGCGCACACGATTTTCATAGAAGGCTTCACCATCGGGAAGATCGTAGGTTGCGATGCTTATCCGAGTGTGAGGAATATATTCGCGAGTGATGAAATCGAAGAAAGCTTGGTACTGGGGAAGCACGGTGTCTTGCACCAGGGTGCGGCCTTGCTCGGTAAGCCCTGCTTTCTCAGCCTCAGTAAAGTGTGATGGATACTGAGTAAATGGTTTGAAGTAACCACTGTCTTCGACTGGTACGATAAAGGCGGTGATACTGGTTTCAAAGCCTTTGAGAGTGGCTTTAGCTGGAGTGATGCCGCTGGCGAGACCCTGTTTTAACCAGTAAGTTTGCTGTTCGAAATAGCTAGGCAGTGCTTGCAGTTGCTTAATATAGTTTTGATAGTCTTCGACCTTGGCAAAGCGGCCTTTAGTGATGGAGGCTATATAAGCGTGAAAGCCTCCTTCGGCCGATATCGGCATGTAATGATCTTTATAGCGATATTGGTCGACATCATTTTGTAATTGGTCGCGCAGTATTTGTGCGTTAATCGCATCTTCTTTGCTTAAGCTGTTTTTGTCTATCTTTACTAATTGCTTCAACAATTGCTGTTTGCGCTGATCGAGCGCTTCAAGTGCAGCGGGTGATAGGTCTTGTAGTTTTCCTGCAGCACTTTTGTCACCCAGTGAGTAAGCAAAGCTAGGGCTTGCGTCTAAAGCTATCTGCCAAGCGCCATCGATAAGCGATTGTAGTTGAGTATTGCTGGCAACCTGTTGAGTGCTGACATCTTGCTGCGGTGCTGTCGTTATTGTAGTGTTTTGGCAGGCGCTTAGGCTTAATACCAGTACAGAGGGGAGTAGGTATTTATACATGAATTGTCCATTATTGTTTTAATTTTCAGCTTGATTATGCCGTTATGACCAGCAAAGGTCACGGATGAAAATTAAACTAAATGTGACTAGAAGTGTTTGCAGGTTTGGGGGAAAGGAGTCACTAAGAGCATTTTTGGACTTATTAGAGACAAAAAAACCGGCTAATGCCGGTTTTTTTGGTATCTAACGCAAGATTAGATAACGCGAGAGAACTGTTGTTGTCTTGCTTTCTCACGGTAGTAAACATCGAAACAGATGCAGATGTTACGGATCAATAGGCGGCCAGTTGGGCTGATAGTGATCTTGCGGTCTGTGATGTCGACTAGCTTATCATCGATAAAGGTTTGCAGTAGTTTTAAGTCTTCTGCGAAGTACTCTTCAAAGTTGATATTTAACTTCTCGTCAATCAGCGCCATATCTAAGTCGAAGTGACAGATAAGCTGCTTAATGACTACGCGGCGAATTTCGTCGTCACGGTTTAAGCTACAACCTTTCCAAAGCGCATGACCATTAGCATCGATAGACTCGAAGTATGGACGAATGTCTTTCTGGTTTTGTGCGTAGCAATCGCCAATCTGGCTGATTGAAGACACACCAAGACCTAGCAGATCACACTCTTCTTGAGTGGTGTAACCTTGGAAGTTACGGTGCAGGCGACCTTCGTTCTGTAGAATCGATAGCTCGTCATCAGGCTTAGCAAAGTGGTCCATACCAATGTATTGGTAACCGGCACCCGTTAGCGTTTCGATAGTTTGATGCAACATATCTAGCTTTTGCTGTGGCGACGCTAAGTCTTCGTCTTTAATCTTACGCTGCGCCGCAAAACGAGATGGCAGGTGAGCGTAGTTAAATACCGATAGACGGTCTGGATTTAAGTCCAGTACGCGTTGCATGGTTTCAGCAAAGGTCTCAGGTGTCTGGTGTGGCAAACCATAGATGAGGTCGATGTTAGTTGAAACAAAG
Organism: Shewanella sp. 125m-7; assembly: GCF_052977045.1. Classification (NCBI taxonomy): domain Bacteria; kingdom Pseudomonadati; phylum Pseudomonadota; class Gammaproteobacteria; order Alteromonadales; family Shewanellaceae; genus Shewanella; species Shewanella sp. 125m-7. The sequence goes on along the minus strand of NZ_JBRILQ010000026.1, from coordinate 13,481 downwards.
CCTAGCGCTTTAGCGCGTGCCATCAGATCGAAGATAAACTGCTCGTCTTGCTCGCGGTTTACTGCAATCTGTACTTTCTTATTGAAATCTTGCACACCGATAGAAATACGGTTGAAACCGGCTTCTTTAAGGGTGTCCAACATTGAAAGTTCGATTTCACGTGGGTCGACTTCAATTGAGTATTCACCCACATCGGCAACATTGAAGTTAGCCTTGATGAGTGCAGATAGCTTAAGAATTTGCTCAGGTGTTAGGAATGTCGGCGTACCGCCACCCCAGTGAATTTGAGTCACTAAGTAGTTTTTAAACAGCGGAGCACGTTTAACGATTTCCGTTGCTAGATACTCAATGTACTGATCGGCTTTATGCTGGTGACGAGTGATCACTTTATTGCAGCCACAGTAGTAACAAAGCTTGGCGCAGAAAGGAATATGGATATAAAGAGAAAGCTTGTCACTCTTGCTGTTCTTAATAGAGGTCAGCAGTTTTTCCTCGGTAAACGAATCATCGAATTCCAAGGCCGTCGGATAAGAAGTATAACGTGGACCGCTATAATTGTACTTTTCGATCATTGACTGATCCCAACTAATTGGGGTGGGCTGCTTCAAGGCGTGTCCTCCGGCGTATAGTTTAGCAACATGTGAAGTATGCATGGTTATTTGTTGAATAACCTTGATCTATGTTGTAAAAATTTAATGTGGGTAGCAAAGTATGACTGAATATCGCTGAAAATAAGGTGTCTGTCTGTGCTCTTTAGAAGATTTTGTGCACAGACTCACCCTATATAAGCAAAATACCCCATATATGCGATGTAGATTCGCCCTTTAATTACTGCAAGTCCTGCATCGTCTTCACTCTTAGTGAAGCAATTCAGGCTTAAATTCACTCAGTCGTTTGGCTTCATCGAGGATCTTGGCTTCTAATTCACCTTCTGAACGCATACGAGCAAAATCGAGCTTCATGCGCTGTTGCTTGTCTAGGCTTTTTCGCTCTTCCTTAATAGGATGCGATTTAATGACTTCAAAATGAGTAAACGTAGCGGGATATAGGCTCTCGACTAATTCAGCCATGCCGACGAGTTGAAACAGTTTCGCGATACGCATTACACCTTCAGATAGCTCACAGCGCTCTTCTATCATAGCGGTTGCGATATAACGTATGTTATCAAGCAGCTCGTCTGATTTGGCTTTGGCTGCAGCGGCCTGTTCTTGTTGGCGTTGTAATTTGAGCTGTTGTTGTGTGCGCACTTGAATAAGCAGGTAGGTCGCATAGGCGGTAAGCGCGACAATGACTAGTGCGCCGAGAGCGATAAAGCTTGTTGTCATACTAAACCCTGGCTGAAAGGAGTGAGATACCGGTGACGATTATGGATAAAAATATGGCATCAATAAAGATGCCATAGAGTTTTATAGAACTTAGTCTTTGTCGAAGTAGTCTTTTAACAGATTTGCACCAGACTCGAACTTATCAAATAGGTCGTCATCGCTAACGGCCTTTTTGTTTTTCGGCTCGTCATCTTCTTCGTCGGTGATCCCCAGTCTTTCCATTAGCGCTTCAATCTGGTTTAACTGCTTGTTTAACCATGTTTGATCGTCTTTGCTTAGGTTTTTGCCTTCTTCAAGCATATCAAGCAGGTTATTCAGTCTTGGATCTTCCTCAAGCTTCAATAACTTCTGCTCGTCTGTGAGTTTTGGCCCTTTTGGCTTCTTCTCAACTTTAACTTCGGCAGTGATATTCAGCTGAACAGGCTTCTTGCTGCCGTGGCGCGGATCGGCACTTTTAGCCTTGCCGCCGTTAGCTTGGCTTTCAATCATCGAAGCGTTATGACGACTTCCCGCTTTATTGCCAGCAACTTGTTTCTTGCCAGCCAGAACACGTTCTTTCTTCTTGGTTCTCGGGGCTAATTTTGGAGCATTATCGTTGCTCTTACGCATTTTCTTACTACGGGACATGATCGCTTATCTCGATAACTTAAAAGACTCTATTGTTGAAAAGCGACTCGGCTCATACAACAACTGAAGTTTGGTCGCGTGTTATATCAGATCCTGATGGTTTTTGCACCAGAATGAGATCGTTTGCTGCAAATAATAGCTTAAAACCAACCTTATTTGCCAGAAACTCAAACGTTGCCTGCTGATAAAAGCTCACATGAGTGAGATTATTTTTATGGTGCCACTTGTCAAATGCGCTCAATTCATTGAGCAATGGCGTACAAATTGCCATCCAGCCACCGGGTTTGAGCAAGTGACACAGTAATTGCCATTCTTTGTCAGGGAAACGAAAGTGCTCAAATACGCGATAGCAGCAAATAAAGTCATATTCTTGTTTGAGTTGTCCGCTCCATGGAGCCTTACTGGGGTCATACTGATTTAACTGGTGGCCCTTAGCGGTAATTTCCTGCAAGGTTTTATTATCTAAAGTACGGCCAAAATTAAGTCCTAATAAGGGCTTATTGCTCTGTTCACATTGAGCAATGAGATCTAACATAAATCGCGCTAGCGACTTTTGTTTGTTATTGGCGAGTCGGTACTTTTGCTGTTCAGCTGAGGGAGGTAAGTGAGAGCTGGCATCGGCAAAAACCAATTGGCAGTGCAGGCAATGATATAAGCAGCGCTTTTTGTTGGCGTAAAATCTAACGGTATTGTCACTGTGACAAAGGGGGCATCTGCGCATATGTTAGCTCAAACCAACGAGTTACTATATTTGAGTATATGGTGAGAAATAAAAAAAGGCGACAGATTAATCTGTCGCCTCTATAAAAGTGCTAATTCGCACCAATTCTGATTTCAAGTATCCGTACTTGCTATGTGACTATCCCGGTCAATATCCATCTTATTTTTTGTCTGCTTTCCATGCATGTCTTATCGTTGTTGGTCTTCCCGACACTTTATTTTTAGACCTGTCGCCATCCTGACAACAGTTTCCGTAGATGGTCTCAATGACACATCACAATTTTATTCGTCCATCCAATGACGCCTAAGTAACCATCCATGTATCTTTTTAAGTATCTTCCAGTGATAACAAGCTTCCCGCAAGTGCATCCTAAGCTAGTCGCTTCCGATGCCGAGTTTGTATTCTATAAACTCGTTCCTGTTGGTGCGCGTTTCTCTGAATGTAAGGTTTAATGCTAAATAGCGTTATTGGCCTTCCTAACCAATCCCTTACTAAAATTCTTACGACCTGGACTTCAAACTGAAATCTCTACTCTTATTATTTTTAGTGAGTGGTCTCAATAATATTATTATTATTTAATTAATTTATTCTTATATCTTAAATGCATACATACCAAAATCTGAAAGTTATTATTAAATAATTATTGTACTAACAGTTGGGTTCATCTCGGTACGGGAGCTATTTAACCCTAGAATTGTGATCTCTGTCAAGTAGGGTTTCGCTTGAAGTTTACGTAAACGTAAACAGAATGATATAAAAAAGGACGGTTTCCCGCCCTGCTTAAGCTTTTGCTAATGTTTAGTTAAGGCTTGATATATATTTAGATAATGCGTCGATATCATCATTATTTAGTTTTTTAGTGACGTCTTGCATCATGCCATTTAAGTCGTTGTTACGATTTGTATCATGGAACTTGTTCAGCTGTATTTTGATATAATTAGCATGTTGACCACTGATTGCGGGGAAGCCAGCAAGCTCCATACCGTTACCTTCGGGTCCATGACAGGCAATACAGGCCGTGATCCCACGAGTCGCATCACCCGCTTTATAAAGCTGTGAGCCAAGTTCTGGAACGTCGTTAACTTCAATATTTGTTTTAGGCTGGCCAGCATAAAATGCAGAGATATCTGCAATGTCTTGATCGCTAAGTGCGACAGACATACCACCCATGATCGGGTCCATACGACCTTCTTTGCCGCCAGTTTGTGCTGCACTGCGGAAATCATGTAATTGCTTTTCTAGGTATGTACTGTGTTGACCTGCAAGTTTTGGGTACATGTCTATCATGCTGTTGCCGTCAACACCGTGACAAGCAGAGCAAACGATGGCTTTAGTTTTTCCGGCTTCAGCATTTCCTTCTGCCATAGCAGGTGAAGATATTGTGGCTAAAACAGACAGCGCAAGAGCTAACTTTTTCATGGCGTTCCAACTTCTTATTAAAATATTTGTCATGAGCTTACTAGGAAGACCTGCAAGCGTGATAAAATGTATTTTATGTGATCGGGGTAATATTTTACACGAAATTGTGAAAATGTAAGCAACTCTTCGATATTTAGCTAAGTAAGTTGATAAAATTTTGGAGTTAATTGTGAGTGAATCTCGTATCGATTTCCGTAAAGCAGAGTTTTTAATTAGTGCGCCAGATATTGCGCACTTGAATGAATACCTCCCTGGCGACGTTGGGGTAGAAATTGCGTTTGCGGGTCGTTCGAACGCGGGTAAGTCGAGTGCACTGAATTTACTGACGGAGCAAAAAATTGCTCGAACCAGTAAAACACCTGGGCGTACGCAGTTAATTAACGTTTTTAGGTTGGATAAACATCGCCGTTTAGTCGACTTACCTGGTTATGGTTTTGCTCAAGTCCCTTTGGCTCTTAAGCTGAAGTGGCAGCAATCGCTTGGTGAGTACCTGCTTAAGCGTGATTGCTTAAGCGGCGTTGTTGTACTAATGGATATCCGTCATCCGCTAAAAGATCTTGATATGCAGATGATTGAGTGGGCTGTAGAAAGCCATATTCCTGTTCTAGCACTATTAACCAAAGCAGATAAGCTGGGTCAAAGTGATAGAATGAAGATGGTTAATTCTGTACGCAAGACATTAAGTCACTTTGATGATGCCGTAAAGGTTGAGCCTTTTTCTTCATTGAAGGGCATAGGTAAAAGTAAGGTCTTAGGCATTCTTGATGGCTGGTGTAAGCCTGAGTGGCTGATGCAACAAATTGAAGCCGATGCGTTAGCAGCTCAAGCGGAAGCTGACAAACAGTAACCACTCTAAAACTAATCGATGAATTACGCTCCTTTATATAAGGGGCGTTTTTTTTGGTCTTTTTCTAGGAGCCTGTAGGAAAGGTTGAGGAATTAGGCAAAAAAAAACCGACGGTATAAACCATCGGCGTAAATTAGCTCTTTTGGGGAGAAGCTAAATTCAACAAGACTCAAGTTCAATCAAACTAGGTTGATGTCGCTCAATGAACACAGCATAACTCGAATTTTGTTCGATTTAAAGTAATTACTCTAAAATTTATTTCAGGCGAAAAAAAGCCCCAGCAAATTAGATTTGCTGAGGCGCCATAATTTGGCCATTTACTACAGAATAGCAAACGTAAAAAAGGTCTGAAAGATAGAACATCTTAACCTCTGTACCCTACGCAGAGAATATTACTCCATTAACCGCTATATGAAAAACTGTTTTTGTAAAAAACACACAATAATGTGATGGATATCTCAGTGTTTGTTTAATAAAAATACACATCTTGATCGCAAAATTTCAGTTTAATAGCGGTATATCAATAATTTATATTACTTTTTGTTGGTTTTGTATTCCAAGGGGATTTTACTATTACAGGTTGTTTCATAGCGGAAATAGTAAAAATTTGCACAGGTGATAGCGCAGACGACTGGATTAGGCGTGTTTGATTTTGATGATGGCTTAGTTTGAGTGCAGAAGAAGAATATTTCTGGCTTAACGGCAAACTTATTGAACTGCGATGTCGATATTGAGGCTTGAGGTGATAAAGGCGGGGGGAATCAATAAAATTTACTGGCAGCGAGTGCCGCCAGTAAATAGTGGGCAACTGAGGCTAGGTTAGTGTGCTTGCTCCCAGTTATCACCGATACCTGCTTCGGCAAGTAGCTCAACATCTAAGCTAGCTGCGGCGGCCATAAGCTCGCAGACCTTAGCTTGTAGAGTGTCAGCCTTGTCAGCATCGACTTCAAACACCAATTCATCGTGTACCTGCATGATCATGATGATTTCGCCGTCAGTTTCAGTTTCGATCCACTTGGCAATGTTAATCATGGCCTTTTTGATGATGTCAGCCGCGGTGCCTTGCATTGGCGCGTTGATTGCGGCGCGCTCTGCGGCCTGGCGGCGCATTGCGTTTCTATCTTTAATTGCTGGTAGATAGAGGCGACGACCAAATAGTGTCGATACATAGCCAAGATCGGCAGCAATAGCCCGCGTCTCTTCCATATATTTAAGTACACCAGGGTAGCGCTTAAAGTACGTGTCGATATAGCTTTGCGCTTCGGAGCGAGAAATATCCAGCTGTTTGGCTAGGCCAAAAGCTGACATGCCATAAATCAAACCGAAGTTGACCGCTTTTGCGCGGCGACGCTGATCGATAGTAACCTCGCTAAAGTCGACATCGAAGACTTCTGCTGCAGTTGCTTTATGAATGTCTTTACCTTCGGCAAAGGCCGTTAATAAACCTTTGTCTTGTGAAAGGTGCGCCATAATTCTTAATTCGATTTGCGAGTAATCGGCTGCGAGGATCTTTTTCCCAGCAGGCGCAATAAACGCGTGACGAATACGACGACCTTCTTCGGTACGAATTGGAATGTTCTGCAGGTTAGGCTCGCTTGATGATAAACGACCGGTGGCAGCATTAGCTTGATGGTAGCTAGTGTGCACACGACCCGTTTGAGCATTAACCATTAATGGTAGCTTATCGGTGTAAGTGCTCTTTAGCTTGGCAAGGCTACGGTGCTCTAAAATAATTTTAGGTAGCGGATAATCCAGCGCAAGTTCAACTAACACTTCTTCAGCTGTTGATGGTGCGCCTTTAGGGGTTTTTTTAATAATCGGGTAGCCGAGCTTTTCAAAAAACAGTTCTTGTAGCTGCTTTGGCGAGCTCAGGTTAAACGCTTGGCCTGCGATCTCGTGCGCCTTGTGTTCTAGCTCATCAATCTTACGGGCAAGCTCTTCACTTTGCTGGCCGAGTAGCATGCTATCGATCAACACGCCTTGGCGTTCGATATCAGATAACACATTAATTAGAGGCAACTCAATGTCAGTGAATACGCTGGCCAGTTCTGGCAGCTTTTCTAGTCTTGACCAAAGGTGCTGGTGCAGACGCAGGGTAATATCGGCATCTTCTGCGGCATAAGGCGCTGCTGTTTCTAGCGGAATTTGGTTAAAGGTGATCTGTTTAACCCCTTTACCGGCAATTTCTTCGAAACTGATGTTCTTATGACCTAAATACTTAAGCGCTAAATCGTCCATGTTGTGCTTTGAAGCGACGGAGTTAAATACGTAAGACTCCAGCATGGTGTCAAATTGTACACCGCGCAGTGTAATTCCTGCATTAGCAAATATGCTGATGTCGTACTTGAGGTTTTGGCCAACTTTTTTAACGGACTCATCTTCTAGTAGAGGTTGCAGCTTTTCAAATACAAGGGCTTTATCGAGTTGCTCAGGAGCATCGATATAGTCATGAGCGATAGGAAGATAAGCGGCTTTACCTGCTTCAACAGCAAAGGAGATCCCGACTAGCTTGGCTTGCATATAATTAAGGCTAGTGGTTTCGGTGTCGATGGCAATTAGCTCGGCAGAGGTTAACTTTTTAATCCAGCTGTCGAGTTGCTCTAGGGTAAGAATGGTGTCGTACTCAACGTCGATATCAAGCTTTGCTGCTGGCGCATCGTCTTCAGACTCTGCAGCTGTGGCTTTGTCACCTTTGTTATCGAGCACTTCAGCGAGCCAGCGTTTAAATTCCATCTCGCCATAACACTTAATGAGCTCGTCTTTATTGGCAGGCTCAATATCCATCTTGCGCCAATCTTGCTCAAGCTCTACGTCTAACTTGATGGTTGCGAGCTCATAACTTAGTTTGAGCATATCTGCGTGCTCAATAATCTTAGCAGGCATGGTCTTAGAGCCGCGGAAACCGAGTTCTGGCATTTTTTCTGGTGCAGCTAAAATATTAGCCACTGAACCAACACCAGTAAGCATTGCCAGCGCTGTTTTTTCGCCCACACCAGGTAAGCCAGGAATGTTGTCGGCTTTATCGCCCTGTAAGGCTAATAGGTCGATAATCAGTTCAGGGCCGACACCAAATTTTTCGGTCACCTCTGCAGGGCCCATAATGGTGTTGGTCATGGTATTAATTAGCGTGACATTGTCATCCACTAATTGCGCCATATCTTTATCGCCAGTGCTGATAAGTACCGCGCGGCCTTCTTTACTCGCCTGCGTTGCGATAGTGCCAATCACGTCATCGGCTTCTACACCTGAAATGCATACAAGCGGCAAACCGAGCGCCTTAATGATTCGGTGTAGCGGCTCAATCTGATTGCGCAGATCATCGGGCATTGGAGGACGTTGAGCCTTGTACTCTGAATACATGTCGTTGCGGAATGTTTTGCCTTTTGCATCAAACACAACTGCCATTTGTGATGGTTTATATTGGTTGATCAAGCTGCGAAGCATGTTGATTACGCCATAGACGGCACCGGTTGCTTCCCCTTTAGAATTCGTTAGGTGAGGTGGGGCATAGTAAGCGCGGTAAAGGTAAGAAGAACCATCCACAAGAATTAAAGGGTTGTCGGCAATTTTAGGCATAGTTGAGTATTCGTTTATCGGTATTCGATGATGGCGCTAGCATGCCATATTAGGGCAATTTCGGCCACGTAAAAATAATACCCAGCCTGTGGATAACTCTGTGAATGGAACCGGACAACTCGATCTTGAAAAAAAAGAGGAATAAAAGTATCTGTGCTTAAGTTGTTGAAAAATAGCTGATAAAATTAAATGTGTGAAGTGAGTTTTATTTTGGCTATTTGAACTAATTATGTGGACTTTTTATTTTTATGCGTATTTCAAACCCATCCCTTGGTTAAATATTATTCACTTGATAAAGTGTTGACCTAACTTAGCATGATAAATAATCTGATCAAGCAGTTTATTACGAGTTTGTTAAAACAATATGATATATAAAGAGGCTTTTTAATGAAAAAAGTAGCAGTTCTTTTGAGTGGTAGCGGTGTTTATGATGGCACCGAGTTACATGAGTCGGTTTTAGCGCTATTGGAGATGACTAAAGCGGGGGCTAGTTACCAGTGTTTCGCGCCTAATATCCCTCAATACCATGTCGTAAATCATTTAACGGGCGAAGTTGCGGAGAATGAAACCCGCAATGTATTGGTTGAATCGGCAAGAATTGCTCGTGGTGAAGTTAAAGCTGTCGATGAACTGAATATTGCTGATTTTGATGCCTTAGTGATCCCCGGTGGCTTTGGCGCTGCTAAGAATTTATGTGATTTCGCAGTGACGGGCGCTGAGCATTCGGTCGAACCCAGCGTTGAGCGCTTTATTAAGCAGTTTGCCAGTGCCCATAAGCCAGTGGGCTTTATCTGTATCTCGCCAATTATGATCCCGAAACTTTATGGTCAGGGCGTATGTGGCACGATAGGTATCGATGAAGGCGCTGCTGCGGCCTTTGAACAGCAAGGCGGCCAACATCACGCAACCTCAGTTGATGATATTGTGGTTGATGAGCAACATAAAGTCGTGAGCACGCCAGCCTATATGCTAGCGGGTAACATTGTTGAAGCGCATTCAGGGATCAGTAAGCTAGTCAGTAAAGTGTTAGAGATGGCGTAATCGTTAATCTATTTAATAATAAGCCCGCAGATAGCGGGCTTATTATTATGGGCTTTACACTAAAAAGCACTGAACAGATGAGCCCTGATATCCTTGATATGGATATTAGAGTGAGTGGCTAAAATTTACGTGTTTTGCTGTCGATAAAGCCTTGGATAATGCCAACGAGTAAACCACCAAGGTGAGCTCCGTTAGCGATAGATAAGCCAAACATGTCGGTGAAGCCTAATACCAGCCAAAGTAGCATAAAGCCGATGTAAGCCGGCGGTAGGCCTATGCCTGATTCTGGCCGCTTAACCCCCATAATCCATGTATAGCCGACGACGGCATAGACCACTCCAGACAAGCCGCCAAAGTTCGGACCAGCCATATAATATTGCAAGATATTGGGTAGAGTGCCGCCAACAATGAGCAGAATGAACAGAGGTGTAAAGCCGATTTTGTTTTCTATTTTGCCACCTAAATACCACCACCATAGGAGGTTAAAGATGATGTGCATGGCGGAGAAATGCATCAGGCTGGGGGTAAAGACTCGCCAAAATTCACTTAAGGTCGCTGATGGGGTTGCACCAAAAAATGATAATTGCTCAAAAATTGGGTTGGCAAAACCAAGGCTCATTGCAGCGTAGATGATGACGCAGACAAAAAAGACTAATAAGGTCAGTGGTCCAGCCCCTGTAACAAACTGGCTAACGAGTTGCAGGCTTGGGTTACCGTAATCGAGCTTGGTTTGAGTGTTGCCATTTTCCCAAGATGCCGCCAGATACTTTTCATCATAAGGGTTATGAATAAAGGCTTGGTATTCTCGATGAGCTCTGTCGAAGTGACTTTGGTCATGGATCATGAGTGCCACACCTTGCTCGGTTGGCATCAACTCGCAGTCTATGTGTAGCCCTTTGAGGTAGTCAATGAGAGCCTGCGCTGCTCGGCTATTAGGGAGCCTGCCAATCTCAATCATTCGATTACCCTCACGCTAGTTTATAGGTTTGCTTGGTGCCAGGCGCTGTAGCCACCATCGAGGCTATAGATATCATCAAAGCCCTGTTCATTGAGGTAGCTGGCTGCACTTTGGCTGCTGATCCCATGATAGCAAACTACGACCAGTGGTAAATCCATATCGGCGTCGCTAATATAGTGAGCTAAGTTTTCATTGTTTAGGTTAAAGGCGCCGTCGATATGGCCCGCTTCATAACTTGCAGCATCTCTGATATCTATAATTTGCAGTTCTGCTGACTCTGCTTGCATCTGGATAAGTTGATTTACGCTAAGGTGTTGAAACGCTGGCATAGGAAACCTGTATTGTTTGATGGAGGATAAAGCGTCTGTAATACGCAAAATTAACGTATTACAGCCGCTCTTAAGATCAAATGTTAGCTGCTAAATTACAGCAGCTAAACAAGTTTAATCCCAGTTTAAAATAACTTTACCCGATTGGCCTGAGCGCATTGCATCGAAACCTTGCTGGAACTCATCAATGCTAAAGTGGTGAGTGATGATTGGCGAGATGTCTAGGCCTGATTGGATAAGGCTCGCCATCTTGTACCAAGTCTCAAACATCTCACGACCATAAATGCCTTTAATGATAAGACCTTTAAAGATCACTTTGCTCCAGTCGATTGCCATATCGCCACCTGGAATACCTAGCATAGCAATCTTGCCGCCATGGTTCATAGTATCGAGCATAGAGTGGAATGCACTTGGCACACCTGACATCTCAAGACCAACATCAAAGCCTTCAGTCATACCAAGTTCTTGCATCACATCTTGTAAGCTTTCTTTGGCAACGTTAACTGCGCGAGTTGCGCCCATTTTTTCTGCCAGCTCAAGACGGTATTCGTTTACATCGGTAATGACTACATGGCGCGCACCTACGTGACGACAAACCGCCGCAGCCATAATACCAATTGGGCCTGCACCCGTGATAAGCACGTCTTCACCGACGAGATCAAATGACAGTGCAGTGTGAACAGCGTTACCAAATGGATCGAAGATAGAGGCTAGGTCATCAGAGATATCGTCTGGAATTTTAAACGCGTTAAAGGCTGGAATAACGAGGTATTCAGCAAAGGCACCTTCACGGTTTACACCCACACCAGAGGTGTTACGGCATAAGTGAGTGCGTCCGCCGCGGCAGTTACGGCAATGACCGCAAGTAATATGGCCTTCGCCTGATACGCGATCGCCAATAGTAAAGCCACGAACCTCTTGGCCCATATCGACAACTTCACCGACATATTCATGGCCGACAACCATAGGAACGGGGATTGTCTTTTGTGACCATTCGTCCCAGTTATAGATATGAACATCGGTACCACAGATTGCGGTCTTACGAATTTTAATCAGTAGATCGTTATGGCCCACTTCTGGTTTAGGCGCATCAACCATCCAGATGCCTTCTTCAGGCTTTAACTTGCTGAGTGCTTTCATCTTAATAACCTATTACAAGCGGCGTTGGCTGCTTGCTAAATGTCGTTCAAAAAAGGGCTACCATGCAGTAGCCCTTATTGTTTAACCAATGATACCCATCTCTTTTGCGATACGGGTAAAGGCTTCAATCGCTTTGTCGATCTGCTCTTTAGTGTGGGCTGCAGACATTTGCGTACGAATACGCGCTTGGCCTTTTGGTACCACAGGGAAAGAGAAACCGATAACGTAGATATTTTCAGTTAATAGACGGTTAGCAAAATCCCCCGCCAATTTAGCATCGCCAATCATTACTGGAATGATTGCATGGTCGGCGCCACCAAGGGTAAAGCCTGCTGCTGACATTTGCTCGCGGAAGTAGCGGCTGTTTTCCCAAACGGCTTCACGCAGTGCTTGGCCAGACTTGAGCATTTCAAGCACATGAATCGAGGCTGTAACGATTGAAGGCGCCAATGAATTTGAGAATAGGTAAGGGCGAGAGCGTTGACGTAACCAGTCGATCACCTCTTTTTTACCTGAAGTGAATCCACCTGAAGCACCACCAAGCGCTTTACCCAGTGTGCCTGTGATGATGTCGACGCGATCCATCACTTCGCAATACTCGTGAGTACCACGGCCTTCTTGACCAACAAAGCCTACAGCGTGCGAGTCATCGACCATAACGAGTGCGCCGTACTTGTCTGCAAGATCGCACACGCCTTTTAGATTGGCGATAACGCCGTCCATCGAGAACACGCCGTCAGTAGCGATCATGATGTTGCGGGCGCCCGCTTCTTTAGCTGCTTTTAGCTGTGCTTCAAGATCGGCCATGTCATTGTTGGCATAACGGAAACGCTTGGCTTTACAAAGACGCACACCATCGATGATAGAGGCGTGGTTTAGCGCATCAGAAATAATCGCATCTTCAGCACTTAATAAGGTTTCAAATAGACCCGCGTTAGCATCGAAGCACGAAGAGTAAAGAATGGTGTCTTCCATGCCTAAGAATTCGCTAAGGCTAGCTTCTAGGGTTTTATGGATATCTTGAGTACCACAGATAAAGCGTACTGACGCCATGCCAAAACCGTGAGCATCAAGACCTGCATGCGCTGCTTTGAGTAGTTCAGGGTGATTAGCTAAACCTAAATAGTTATTAGCGCAAAAGTTGATAACTTGATCGCCATTGACTGTAATTGCCGTTTGTTGAGGAGAAGCAATGACTCGTTCGCTTTTATACAGGCCTTCGGCTTTTACGTCGACAAGCTGTTGATTTATTTGGTTGTAGAATGAGGTCTTAGGCACCTTTATTCTCCTTAATTAGCATTATTTTGAGTATTGGAGTGGCGGCATTTTAACCTTAATTTGCACGGCTCTACAGCCTTTTTTTTAAGTCAGGAAAAGGGATTATTTAGATTAGGGGATAGTCTGAAGTAACATTAGATAAACGGCTCTTCTCCGCTTAAGTGAGTCTATTCATATCAAAGATCATAAATAACATTATCATTTACAACACTTTCTTATC